>CAZTMO010000007.1:0-20841 GCA_964615105.1 uncultured Thermoleophilia bacterium | reverse complement strand
GCACGCTGGACGTGCGCGCCAAGACGATCACCGACGAGATGTGCATCGCCGCCGCCGTGGAGCTCGCCAAGGTGGCCGAGGACAAGGGCCTCTCGGCGGATTACATCATGCCGACCATGGACGACTGGGAGGTCTTTCCGCGTGAGGCCGCGGCCGTGGCGATGAAGGCCGTCGAGCAGGGCATCGCGCTGCGCACCGACATCACGTTCGAGCAGGAGGTCGCCGAGGCGACGGCGATCATCGGCCGCGCTCGCGGTCTGGTGCAGGACGCCATGGCGCTCGGCTACATCACCATGCCCGAGGGCAGCAGGGCGCCGGCGCCGACGAAGATGGCGATGAAGGCCGTCGCCAAGGGCGCCGGCGACTACGCGACCGACTGGGCAGACAAAGCTGCCGACAAGGCCGAGCCGGTGGTCGAGAAGGCTGTGGAGGCCGTGAAGAAGGCGGCCGACAAAGCGGCCGACGCCTTCAAGAAGGCGACCGAGCACAAGAGGGATTAGGAGAAACGGCGCGACCGTCCCGGCCGCGTCCTCCGAGCGCAGGCGAAGCGGCGGGTGGCGGAGAAGACCGCCCGCCGCTTCGCCGCTGCGGTGGTCTTCTACCGCAGGTCGCCGCTGTCGAACGTGACCTCGCCGCGGCTGACCGTCATCAGCAAGGGGATCCGCTCGATGTGGGCGGACTCCTCGCGCGGGTCGGCGCCGAGCACCACGAGGTCGGCGGCAAGGCCCGCGCGCAGCATCCCGTACTCGCCCTCGTCGTGCGCCGCCCAGGCGCCGTTGACGGTGAACATCTTGAGCGCGTCCTCGAGCGAGGTGCGCCGTGAGGCACGCGGGTTGTTGACCGCGCTCTGGATGCCGAGCAGCGGGTCGATATCGGTCACGGGGCTGTCGGAGCCGCCCGAGACGACGAGGCCACGGGCGACGAGGCGCGCGAACGACTCCATGCCGTCGGCGCGCGCCTCGCCGAACTGGCGCACGTAGTGGTCGGCTCCCGGACGGTCCCACAGGTACGAGAATATCGGCTGCATGGGCAGCGCCAGCCCGAGGTCCTTGGCGATCCCCATCGAGCGCTCTGTCGGGGTCTGGAAGTGCTCGACGCGGTGGCGTATGTCGGGGCGCGGCGAGGCGGCCTGCGCGGCGGCGTAGGCGCTGGTGAGGACGTCGATCGCCCGGTCGCCGATCGCGTGCATGCCGATCTGCAGGCCTGCCTCGTGGGCCGCACGCACGAAGTCGAAGATCTCCTCCTCGCCATAGTTGAGATAGCCGCTGGTCTCGGGCTTGTCGAGGTAGGGCTCGTAGAAGCACGCCGTGTTCTCGAAGCAGGCGCCGTCGACGCAGAGGCAGCCGCCGATGCGGGGGAGGCCCATGGCGACGACGCGGTCGACATCCATGGTCTGGAACATGAGGACGGTGCGCACGGGCAGGTCGTCGCCGATCTCGTGCAGGACCGAGGCGTCGGTGTCGCCGTGGATCATGCCTCCCTCGAGGCAGTGCAGCGTCGTCACGCCCTTGGCCGCCGAGCGGACAGCGACGGACCGGTACAGGGCGGCGAGCTCGCTGCGGTCGAGCGAGCCGAGGACGACACCGGACGCGGCGGCGACCTCGGTGTCGTCGAGGAACCAGCCGGCCTCGTCGGGCGCGGCCGGCGCGCGGCGGGCGAGCTCGGACGCGCCGGCCTCGATCAGGCGCAGGCCGGCGCTGTTCGTCGCCGCCGAGTGGCCCGTCACTGAGCCGACGTACACGGGGCGGTCCGGGCAGGCCGCGTCGAGCTCGGCCAGCGTGGGGTAGCGGCCCTCGCGCAGCTCCCAGTGCGCGCACTGCATGGCGTGCACCCAGCCGCCGTAAGGTCGGTCGGCGCCCCGCGCGACCCTCTCGCACACCTCGGCGACCGACGTGGCGCCCTCGAGGTCGACGGCCACGTCGCGCATGCCGGTGTCGAGGGCGTGCGCGTGCGAGTCGATGAGGCCGGGCAGGACGGTGTGGCCGCGGAGATCGATGAGCTCCGCTCCGGGGACCGCGGCGGTGCGGATCTCGTGATCGTCGCCGACGGCGACGATCCTGCCGCCGCGGATCGCGACGGCCGTCGCCGCCGGCCGCCGCGGGTCCATCGTGATGATCGTGCCGCCGACCAGCTTCGCGTCCATGAAAAGAGCCCGCCTTTCGGCCGCGCGCCGCGGCGCGCGGCCCATCCGACCTCGATGCCTGTGATATTAACCGTGGCAGCAGCGACACTGCCATACCGGGTCCGGCGAGCCGCACGCTCGCAGCGGCGCCGAAGTCCCGGCGGAGCCTGACAGACGGGAGGCGACCGATATGAGTCGGGTAAGGGAGCTCGACGTCCGCGAGGTTACGGCAGCCGTGAAGGAGTTGTGCATCACGGCCAACTACGACCTGCCGGTGGACGTCTACGAGGCGCTGAAGGAGGCGCAGCAGACCGAGGAGTCGCCGGTCGGCGTCGAGGTCCTCGGCCAGCTCATCGAGAACGCCGACATCGCCGCCCGCGACCGGGTGCCGATCTGCCAGGACACGGGCCTCGCCGTCTTCTTCGTCGACCTCGGCCAGGACGTCCACCTTGTCGGCGGCGCCTTCGAGGAGGCCGTCAACGAGGGCGTGCGCCAAGGCTATCTGGAGGGTTACCTGCGCAAGTCAGCGGCCGAGGAGCCGGCGCACGCCCGCCGCAACACCAAGGACAACACGCCGGCCATCATTCACACCACGGTCGTCCCGGGCGACAAGGTGAAGATCACGATGATGGCCAAGGGCGGCGGCGCGGAGAACATGTCGAGCCTCAACATGCTCAAGCCGTCGCAGGGCTGGGCCGGCATGAGCCAGGCGGTGGTCGACACCGTCAGCCGGGCCGGCTCGAACCCATGCCCGCCGGTGGTGATCGGCGTCGGCATCGGCGGCACGATCGACGCCGTCACCGTCCTCGCCAAGAAGGCGCTGCTGCGCGAGATCGGCTCGGTGCACCCCGACGCACGCATCGCCGGGATGGAGGCCGAGCTGCTCGCGCGCATCAACGCGCTCGGCATCGGCCCCCAGGGGCTCGGCGGCCGCACCACCTGCCTCGGCGTCTTCATCGAGGAGATGCCCTGCCACATCGCCAGCATGCCGATGGCCGTGAACGTCCAGTGTCACGCCCAGCGGCACAAGTCCGTCACGCTCTGAAGAGGGGAGGAGAGATGGCCGTCAAGAAGATCACCACGCCCCTCACCGACGAGGTCGTGAGGGAGCTGAAGGCCGGCGACGCCGTCGCGATCACCGGCGTGGTCTACCAGGCGCGCGACGCGGCCCACAAGAAGCTCGTCGCGCTGATCGAGGCCGGCGAGCCGCTGCCGTTCGAGCTGCGGGGCGCCGTCGTCTACTACATGGGGCCGTCGCCGGCCAAGCCCGGCAAGCCGATCGGTTCGGCCGGACCCACGACCAGCGGCCGAATGGACGCCTACGCGCCGCTGCTCATGAAGCACGGCCTCAAGGGCATGATCGGCAAGGGCCTGCGGACGGCAGAGGTCAAGCAGGCCATGGTCGACGAGACCGCGGTCTACTTCGCCGCCACCGGCGGGGCCGGCGCCCTGCTGGCCCAACGCATCACCGGCAACGAGGTCATCGCCTGGCCGGAACTGGGCGCCGAGGCGGTCGCCCGGCTTGAGGTCGTCGACTTCCCCGCCGTCGTGGTCAACGACTGCCACGGCGGCGACCTCTACGAGGAGGGGCGCGCGAAGTACGCGCGCGAGGCGTAGGCGTCGCCGCGTCGCGCGCTGCGGAGCCGTCAGCCGAGGGCGTCGCGCGCCGAGGTCGCCGTGTGGACGCACGTATAATCCGCTCATGGCGGGGTCGACGTGAGCTGGTTGGGCGACATCGGGCGCATGCTGGGCCTCGGGACGACGGCCGGGTACCGCCCGTCCCTCACCTTGGCCATCATCGCCGTCATGTCGAACCTCGGCTGGGGGGCGCACGTCAGCGGCGCCTTCGGCTTTCTCGGCCACTGGGCCGCCGTGGTCGTCTTCGTCCTGCTCGCGATCTTCGAGTCGGCTCTGGACAAAGTTCCCAGGGTCGACCGGGTGCAGGACCGCCTGACGATGCCGTATCGCGTCGTCTGCGGCGCGCTGGCCGGAGCCGCGCTGATCGGCCACGGGACGGCGGGGATCGTCGCCGGCGCCGCCGTCGGCGCCGTCGCCGCGCGGTTCTCGCTGCGCTCCAAGCACGAGACCCGGCCGCGGTCGACCACGAGCGAGGCGGTCGTGCCGATGCTCAGTCTAGGCGAAGACCTCTTCGTGTTCGGCGGGACCGCTCTCACGGTCATGTGGGGCTGGGCCGGATACGTCGTCTTCGCCATCGCCGTCGTCATGTACGTGCGTCGGCAGGCGCAGCGACGGCGCAAGTACCGTCGCCTGCGCGAGCACCGGGTATGAAGGGGATATGAGCGACGAGGCGAAGCGGCGCGCGACCGCGGACGACTCCGCGGCGGCGCGGCGCACGCGGATGGTCGAAGACCAGCTCGTGCGCCGCGGCGTGCATGACCGCGACGTGCTCGCCGCGATGCGTGCCGTTCCGCGCCACCTCTTCGTCCCCGACGACATGGCGCGCGCCGCCTACGACGACAGCCCCCTGCCGATCGGCTACGGGCAGACCATCTCGCAGCCATACATGGTCGCCTACATGACCGAGATGCTCCACGCGAACGTGCGCAGCCGCGTGCTCGATGTGGGCGCCGGCTCCGGGTACCAGACGGCGGTGCTCGCCGAACTCGCGGGGCAGGTGTTCGCGGTCGAGCGCATCGCGGCGCTCGCCGACCTGGTGCGCGAGCGGATGAGCACGCTCGGCTACCGCAACGTCGAGGTGCGACACGGCGACGGGACCGCCGGCTGGGCGCGGCACGCGCCGTACGACGGCATCATGGTCGCGGCGGCGGCCGCTGAGGCGCCCCCGCCGCTCCTCGAGCAGCTCGCCGAGGGCGGCCGTCTCGTGATCCCGCTCGGGCCGGCGCACGGCGAGCAGGTGCTCACGGTGTACGAGCGCCAGGCCGACGGGCTGCGCGTCGACCGCGCCCTGCGCTGCCGCTTCGTCCCGCTTGTCGGCGCGCGACAGCGCGACGCCGCATCGCCCGCCGGTCGCGACGATGACGAGGAGGACAGCGACGGTCCGGATGATGAGGGACCGCGCCCGCCACGCTGGGACGAGGTGGGGCCGTGAAGGAGAGACCGTGAAGGCGGTCGAGGTCCGCGTCCGCGGCCGTGTGCAGGGCGTGTGGTTCCGCGCGTCAACGCGCGCGGAGGCCGCACGTCTCGGTGTGTGCGGCTGGGTCCGCAATCTGAGCGACGGGTCAGTCCAGGCTCATCTGCAAGGCGACGTCCGATCGGTCGATGCGATGGTGGCATGGTGTCGCGTCGGCCCGTCCGGGGCGTCGGTCTCGGGGATCGAGCTCTTCGACGTGCCGGTCGACGACACGTTGAGTGGATTCCAGATAAGGTAGGGACGTGACCGAATCCGAACCCGCAGCGGACGCGTCCGGCGCTCCGCCTCGCAGTATCACCGTCGAGAGCCTGCGCCACGACCCCGAGGTGCGCCAGTTCGTGCGCAAGGCTGACGAGAACCTGGCCGTGCTGGGGTACACCGAGCACGGCCCACGGCACGCCGGACTCGTCGCCGACATCGCCGAGAACGTCCTTCTTCGGCTCGGGCACCCACGGCGCGACGCCGAGCTCGCCGCCGTCGCCGGGTACCTGCACGATATCGGCAACGGCATCAGCCGGCTCGATCACGGCATCGCCGCGGCCCTGATCGCGCAGCGGATTCTGGAGCGCCTCGGGATGCCGCCCGACGAGATCGTCGAGGTCATGTGCGCGATCGGCAACCATGAGGAGGAATACGGTGAACCGGTGAGCGCGCTCGCCGCGGCCGTGATCCTCGCGGACAAGTCCGACGTGCATCGCAGCCGGGTACGGGTCATCGACCCGGACACAGAGGACATCCACGACCGCGTGAACAGCGCGACCCAGCGCTCGTTCCTCGCCGTGGACGCGCAGGCGAAGACGATCACCCTGCAGATGGACATCGACACCGAGGCGATCCGCCTCATGGAGTACTTCGAGATCTTTCTCGCGCGCATGGTCATGTGCCGCAAGGCGGCCGAGACCCTCGGCTGCAGGTTCGGGATCGAGATCAACGGCACGCGCCTGCTGTAGGGGTCGGGACGATGGGCCCGGCGTCGGCCACAAGGTCAGGGCAGGTCGCGCCGAAGCCTGCCCGTGCGCACGCGGCGTAGGGTACGATACGTGACCGAGGACCAGGACGGTCCGGGACTGCAGACCCCCGCCGGGGACGGCACCGGAGGTGCGTGGTGAGCAAGCGCGAGAAGAAGTCCAGGAGGCGCGGCGGTTTCGTCGCCGGGGCCTTGATCGGCGGAGCGGTCGCCCTTCTGGCCGCGCCCATGACCGGCAAAGAGACGCGGAACAAGCTCAAGGACGCGTTCGCCGGGGGCGGCTTCGACCTCAGGGGACAGACCGACAAGTTCAAGGACGCCATGGGCGCCGGCAGGGAGTCGGCCGCCGACCAGTCCGAGGCGCTCAAGCGCAAGATCGAAGAGACCCGCTCGCGCCTGCGCCAGCAGATGGACGAGGTGGAGTGACGCGGAGCGCGCCGAGGGCGGCGGCCGCGCTGGGCACGGCCGCCGCCCTCGGCGCTGCCTATATGCTGGTCGAGGCCCAGGCGGTCCGGCGGGTCGCCCGGCGTCTGCCGGCGCCGGGCGCGCACCCCGACCTCGACGGCCTCGTCGTCGTCCAGCTCTCGGACTTTCACGCCGGCTTTCGGCCGAGCCTTAACCTGCGCGCCATGCGCAAAGCGGTCGACCTCGCGCTGGCCGTCGGTCCGGACCTGATCGTCATCACCGGCGACTTGGCGCCGGGCCCGCAGCCTTCGGCCGAGTTCCGGCGCCAGCTCCGGCGTCTCACGGCGCCGCTCGGGGTCTTCGCCGTGCCGGGCAACCACGATCACGGCGACAGCAAGGCGCCGTTCGTGCGGCCGACCGACCCTGCGGAGATCGAGGGTTGCGGCGTCCGCCTGCTCGTCAATGAGACGGAGACAGTCGGGCGTGGGGCGGGTTTGATACAGGTGTGCGGGGTCGACGACACCGATGGCGGCCACGACGACCTGCCCGCCGTGCTCGCGCGGCTCGACCGGCGCCCCGGCGTTCTGCGCCTGCTCCTGACCCATCACGCCGAACTCGCCATGTCGGCCGCGCCGGGCGACTTCGCCATCGCCCTCGCCGGGGACACCCACGGCGGCCAGATCTGCCTGCCGCTGCCGGGGCGCCGCGTCATGCTGAGCGACCTGCGCGCGCGCTTCGCCGAGGGCGAATACTGTGCCGGTGGCCGCCGCCTCTACGTGACCCGCGGCGTCGGCACGAGCATGCTGCCGTTTCGGGCCTTCTGCCGCCCCGAGGTCGTCGTCTTCACGGTCGACGTCGGCTGAAGACGGGCGCGTCGCGGCGCCCGGCGGCTCATCGGCGCCGTCGCCTCCGGTGTTTCGATTGACACCATCTAAGGTATCCCCTAGCGTCATCAGCATGGATGACCTGCGGCACATCGATCACGTCGACCAGCTCAAGGCCCTGGCGAACGACGACCGCCGGGCGATTCTTCGCGTCATCATGGCTCGACCGGCGACCCTGACCCAGCTCGGCGAGCGGTTCGGAAAGCACCCCGCGTGGATCCGCCATCACGTCATGGCGCTTGAGCGCGCGGGCCTCGCCTCGCTCGTCGAGTCGCGGGCGACGAAGGGCTACGTCGAGAAGTTCTACGCCGCGACGGCGAGAGCCTACGCCGTCGACCTGATGGTGCTTCCCGACGAGACCGAGGGCGACCTGATCGTGCTCGTCGGCAGCGACGACATGGCGTTGGACCTGCTCGCCGAGGAGGTTCGCGCCGACCCGGCGGCGCCTGATGTGTTGACGATCCGGCTCGGCAGCCTCGAGGGTCTGATCGCCCTGCGGCACGGGTTGGGCCATGCCGCCGGCTGTCACCTCATCGACGCGGAGACCGGCGAGGCCAACGCGCCGTACGCTCGTCGTCTCTTCCCCGGCCGCTCCCTGGCGTTGATCACGTTGGCCCATCGCCAGCAATGCCTGGTCGTCGCGCCCGGGAATCCCCTGTCGCTTCGCTCGCTGGCCGATGTGGCGCGCGTCGGCGCACGGTTCGTCAACCGCAATCGCGGGTCCGGCACTCGGGTGTGGATCGACAGGGAACTCGCGGCCCGGTCGCTGAAGCCCGCGGACCTCGTCGGCTACGAGTGCGAGGTCAGCGGGCATCTGGACGCGGCGCGTGCGGTCGCCGATGGCCGAGCGGACGCGGCGGTGGCGCTCCGCGCCGCCGGGCTTCGACTCGGCCTCGAGACCGTCCCGCTGTTCGACGAGCAGTACGACCTGGTGACGCCGCGCGAGGTCTTCGAGACCCCGCTCTTGCGGCCGCTTTTCGAGCACATGAGATCCGCACGGTTCAGGCGCGAGGTCGGGCGTCTCGGGGGTTACGACGCCGGGTCCACCGGCGTCGTCACCGCCCTGAGCGCCTAGCTCGCGCCGTTCGCATGCCACAGAGGAGGACGAGGACATGACTGCATCACGTTCGACCGCCGCGCGGCGATGGCTGACGGCGCTGGCTGCGGTCGTCGCCGGGTTCGCGTTCGCGGCCCCGTCGGCGCTCGCCGCCGGCACGTTCACCGGCGGCCTCATCGCGAACGACGCGCCACTGTTCGTCGCCAACGATCACAGTGTGACGGCAGTGCGGTTCACGGCGGCGCCCAGCGCCGATCCGCAGACCCTGCTGCCGGACACCACGTACTACGTGAAGGTACGCTTCAGCCCGTCGTCTTCACCCCAGGGCGCCTCCAACCGCGGGTTCACATGGAACGAGGCCAGTGGGAAGTGGGCTCAGGAACGCGGAGAATGGGCGGACTTCCCGACGGTCACGACGAACGCCAGTGGGCAGATCGCCCAGAGCCCGTGGTTGTACGTGAAGTTCGGCGACGAGACCAAGAGCGGGACGTATTACATGCTCGTCTCGCTGTCGACCGGTGCGTCCGGTTCCACACTGAACGGGACCGTCACGCCCGCGGTCACGGTGCTCGACATGACCGCCGCGTCGGGCGGCGGCTCGTGGGTGCACAACGGGATCGCTACCGGGCAGACAGGGGCCAAGCGCGCCGACGCGGTCGCCGCCGGCCTCACCGACATCTGGGCCCTGCAGCGCACCGAGCCCAACAAGTGTGACGACGACGCGAACGGCGTCGTCGACGACGAGGACTACGGCACCGCGGGCGCAACCGGCGACTTCAGGCTCGGCGTGCCGGCGGAGCAGGCGTTCGACGCGCGTCTCCAGAGCACCGTCTGGCCGCCGACGGCGCTCGCCTTCACGGTCGGCGCGGCCGACGTCGATATCGCCTACGGGGCCGCCGATCAGGTGCCGCCGACGGCGGCCACCGGCCTCACGGCCGACGCGAGCGCGGACAAGGTCGATCTGGCGTGGTCGCCGTCGACCGATCTGGGTGGATCTACCCTCGCAGGCTACGTCGTGTACCGCTGGACTGACCCGCTGCCGATCGGCGGTGCGACGGCGTACACGGCGGCGCCCGCCGTCATCGGCGTCACCGGGGAGACGTCCTACGCCGACACCGCGGTGGTCGTGGGGACCACGTACCACTACGTGGTCCGCCCCGTGGACGTGGCGACGAACTACGGTCCCCGTTCGAACACCGTCTCGGCCACGCCGAAAGAGGGGAGCATCGCCACGCTGGCACCGGTGAAGAACATCGTCCCGTGGCTCGGGGACGCTGAGCTTGCGTGGCGCATCACCGACGCCGCCCATGCCGACCTCATGGACGCCGTCGGTCACCTTGAACGCTCCACGGACAAGGGTGTCACGTGGACGGCCGTGACCGACGTGCGGGTCGACGCCTACACGACGTGGACGGTGATCGCGACACCGGACCTCCGGCGCCGGACCTGGTATCGCCTGCGCTACGACGGCGATGCCCACCACATGGCGGCCACGAGTGACACGGTGCAGATCGCGCCCAAGGTCCAACTGGCCCGCACCACGGCGCCCAAGAGTGTGCGCCGCGGGGCGAAGTTCCTCGCCTACGGGACGCTGAAGCCGCGTCACGCCGCGGGCGCGAGGACCGTGCGCCTCAGGTGCTACCAGCGCGTCTCCGGCTCGTGGAAGCTGAAGAAGACCGTCTATGCGAAGAACGTGAACAAGAGCGGCTACACGCAATACCGTGTGAAGTTCGCTTTGCCGACGACCGGCAAGTGGAAGCTGGTCGCCTATCACCCGAACGATGCCGAACACGCCGTGACGACGTCGGCCGCCCGGTACGTGACCGTCAAGTAAGGGTCGGGCGCGCGGATGGGATCAGGTGCCGGGCAGAAGGGTCGCCGGGAGGGCGGAGCGCGCACGCAGAGGCGCGTCGGGCTGCTCGTGGTCGCCGCCGTGGGTTTGATCGCCTTGGCCTGGCTCGTCGAATGGCGCGCCGTCGGCGGGGTGAGCACGCCGCACGCGCCGGGTGCGAGCTCGGCCGCGGGGGCTCCACCGGGCTACTCGGTGCAGGTCGTGCGCGACGGCGAGGTCGTGCGCGACTTCACACCGGAGGAGCTCGACAGCCTCCCGCAGCGCGAGATCCTCTCGTACGGGAAGGAGCAGAACGGGCCGCCCGTCCTCGCCGTGCTCGAGGCGGCGGGCGTGTCCGGGTTCGCGCGCCTCAAGGTCATCGGCATGGGCCTGCGTGACGACGGACGGCTGACGCTGACGGCGGCCGAGATCGACGACGACGTGATCCTCGACTTCAGCGACAGGGGGACGCTCAAGCTGGTGTCCCCCGAGATGGATTGGCGCGACAGGGTACGCGATGTCACAGAGCTCCGCATCATCGACTGAGCGGATGATCGGGTCGCTGACCCTGCGCGACGTGCTGCTCGTCGCCATCGTCGCCGACCTCATCGTGCTCGCCAAGGGCCTCATGCGCCTGCCACTGCACGTGCCCGGACACAGCGGTGTCGTCATCGTGGCCCTGTTCGTCGTCGGCGCGGGGCTGATCGCCCGTCGCGGCGCCGCGACCCTGATCGGCCTGCTCGCCGGCGTGCTCGCCGTCCTGTTCGGCCTTGGCCAGGTCGCGCTCGTCACCTGGGTCAAGTACGTGGCGATGGGCGCCACCGTCGACATCGCTCTGCTCGTGATGCCCGGACTGATGGGGTCACGGATCGCGCTCATCGTGACCGGCGTGTTCGCGAACATGGCCAAGCTGACCGCCGCCGTGATCGTCGGGCTTCTGCTCGAGCTGCCTTTGGGCTTTCTCGTCTGGGGGCTCGGCTACGCCGCCACCACCCACGCGGTCTTCGGCGGCATCGGCGGTCTGCTCGGCTTCTACCTCGTCCGGCAGCTGCGCAAGGTGCCCTTCTTCGCTGCTCACCGAGTGACGGAGCGGGACGACCGGTGAGGCTGCTTGCCGACATCGTCCACCGCTGGGTGGTCGACATCGCGCTGTGGCTCGTCGTCACGACGGTCGTGCTCGCGGCGGCCTCGCCCACTGCTTCGGCGGCCACGTCCGTCTGGCGTGAAGGCGCCTCGGGACACCCCTTCCACGTTGAGAGCGCCGAGCCGGGGGTGTCGGTGTCCGGCGACGCCGACCAGTCGGTGCGGCTCGTGCCCGTCGTGTCGTGGCTCATCGACGGGTCGTCACCGATCTACCACGACCTCGACCCCCTCGCCGTCGATCCGCGCTGCATCAGGCCTCTCAAAGGCGGTCGGATGCTCATCGTGAACCGCCTTCTCGGTACTGATGACCTCAGCGGGTTCATCGCTGTCGTGCGCCGGGACGGGACAGAGGAGTGGTCGTACCGGCGGTCTGACGACCCGCAGCTCGGAAAGCCCTTCTGCGCCGAGCGCGTCGTTCGCGGCGGGCAGAAGCTCACGCTGATCGCGGATCGCAACGCGGCCCGTGTCTTCGCCGTCGACGAAGCGAAGCGTGTGGTGTGGCAATACGGGGTCGTCGGCGAGCCTGGTCTCGGGGTCGACCACCTGTCCGATCCTTATTGGGCGACCTACACCGACGACGACACCGTGCTCATCGCCGACAACCTCGGCGGCCACCGCGTGCTCGAGGTGCGCTGGTCCGACTATCGGGCCGACGCACCGCTCCACGGGTTCACGAACGCCAGCATCGTCTGGCAGTACGGCACGCCCGGGGTGGCGGGGAGCGCTCCGGGCCAACTCCTCAAGCCCCGCTCCCCGCAACGTCTGTCCGGCCCGGCTCGGCACACGCTGATCACCGACGCGGACGCTCATGTGGTTTACGAGGTCGATCGCGCAGGACGCATCATCTGGCAGTTCGGCGTGGCCGGTGACCCGGGGAGGCCGCAGCAGGGTCGCCTGCGAGATCCCACCTACGCGGAGCGCCTCGGCGACGGGACGACGGTGATCGCCGACACCGGCAATGGGCTGGTGGTGCGCGTGGACAGTGACGGCGGCGTCGTGCGCAGCTACGACATGGCGCGTCTCGACCCACCGACGTGGTCGACTCCGACCGATGCCTCCGAGCCACGGATGGCGACGCCGGCCGGCGACGGCAGCCTGCTGGTCGCCGACAGCGGGTATGCGCGCTTCGTCGAAGTCGGTCTGCCGGTGCAGGCGTCCTTCACGTCGCAGGCGCTCGACATGGGACACAAGGGCGTCAGAAAGCGCTTCGTGAGCATCGCCTGGACCGGCGAGGCACGGAGCTCTGCCGACGTCCGCGTCTCGTATCGGATAGACAGTGGCGCCTGGAGGGCGCTCGCGGCCGG
Organism: uncultured Thermoleophilia bacterium; assembly: GCA_964615105.1. Classification (GTDB taxonomy): domain Bacteria; phylum Actinomycetota; class Thermoleophilia; order UBA2241; family UBA2241; genus UBA2241. The sequence continues at coordinate 8,016 of CAZTMO010000007.1, read as the reverse complement.
CGGGAGCGTGTCCCTGCCGTCGGGCGCCGCCGGCGAGCGCGTGCAGTATCGCGTGACGCTCGAGTCCGCGGGGCGTGTCACGAGCCCGCGCCTCGACGCGGTCGAGATCCGCTGGCGCAAGATCGTCGCGAGCGCCGCTCGGAAACCCGGCGGCGTCAAGCCCGCGGTCGGCAGCGGGGTCGCGCACATGGGGGGCAGCGACGGACCGGCCAACGTGGCGGGGACGGTCACGTGGGACGACGAAGGCGCGGGGGGCGGCCAGGGAACAGGAGTCGGTCAAGGCGTGGGGGTCGGGTCCGGTACCGGCGGGCGAGGGGCGGCGACGGCGGTCTCCGGCGCACCCGACACTGCCGTCGCCGGCGCTCCCGCCGCGACTGACGGGACCTTGGTCACGGGGAGTGCGGTGCGCCTCTCATCCTCATCCTCCTACGGTGGCGTCATGGGCGGCGGAAGCGGGCAACAGGGGTCCGCGACGGGGGACTCGGGAGTGACCCTCTGGGCGGTACTTGCCGTCGGCGCCGCCGTGGTCGTGGCGCTGGCGGCGGTCCAGAGCCTGCGCGGGCGCCTGACCGTGGCCAACGACGTGCCGGCGATCGCGAGAAGGGACGTACAGCTTCTGAGAGGAGTGCGGTGAGCGAGCCCACACGTGAACGAAGGCCGCTGGTGTACGTCGCCTTCGACGACACCGACAACCTCGGCGCCGATCGGGGCACCGGCAAGGTCGGGCGCTGGTTCGCCGACGATCTTCCCCTTGGGGTGAGGCTCTGGGCTGTGGTGCGTCAACAGCTTCTCGTCCATCCCGACGTCCCCTACACCTCGCACAACAGCAGCGCGGTCTGCGTGCTCGAGGTCGATCCAGGCCGGTGGCCCGACCGCGTGAGCGCAGAAGAGGGGATCGTCGCGGATCTGGTGGAGCGTGCCTGCCGGCATGTCGAACAGTACCAGCTCCCGGGTAGCGACCCTGGTGTGTGCGTGGCCTGGGCGGGCAGTGCGGCCCTCGGCGCGCTGGCCGCCTTCGGTCGGCGCGCCGCAGTCGCGGTCGTGACACAGGTCGAGGCCCGCGCTGCCGCCGCCGGCGTGCATCTGTCGGGCCACGGCGGCACCGACGACGGCATCATCGGCGCTGCCGCCGGCGTCGGTCTCACGGCTGAGGGGTGGCACGGGCGCATGATCGAGTATCGGGTCCCGCTGCGCGAGTTCCCCGACCCCGTGCCGGTGGGTGAGCTCGAGCTTGCCGGCATCGCGGTGACCAGCGTGGATCGCGACGCTCCCGTGCCCGGTCCGGATGATCTGATCGTCACGGGTGGGTGGCTGCGACCGCGACTGCTGGGCGGCCGCCCCGTCCTTCCGGTGCAGCGGGACGGTGGCGGGTGGGAGGCGATCGCGCCGCGCACCGCGCCCGCCGGCGGTCACGGCCCGAGCGCCTGAGGCGGCGGGCGGCGGCGCGGGCCGTCAGTGGCGCGCGAAGAAGCGTGCCAGCGGCGGGGTCACGTTGTCGATGGCCCGCGTCGGACAGACCTCCGTGCAGGCGAAGCAGCGTACGCAGGCGCCGTCGTCGAACAGCGGCAGTGGGGCGAGGACGATCGCCTGTGCGCCGCAGATCGCCACGCACTCCCCGCACTCGATACAGGCGGCAGCGTCGACGAGGCGTGGGCGCGCCGTCATGAGGCGGCGCCCGAGGCGCCGCAGACCGGCCGGCAGGCGCGCCTGGAAGTCCTTGCCGGCCGGCGCGAAGTCGAGCACGGGCTCGACAGCGTCGCCGGCCAGAGCGTACGGGTCGTCGAGGTCGACGAGGCCACGGCGCTCCGCCGCGGCGAGCGTGTAGACGTCGCGCCGCCGGTGATTTGTCCGGTCGGCGAGCGCGGCGTCGAGGGCGACGCAGTCGCGGGCGGCGAACAACGAGCCGAGATGGCGCGGTTCCCCGCTTCCGGGCCCTTGACCCTCCATGGCGACGATCCCGTCCATGACCGTGAACCGTGGCGCCATGGCGAGGTGCAGGTCGAGGAGCATGTCGGCGAAGTCCTCGCGCCGCGAGGCGCGGACGTGCATCTGTGCCTTGGTCAGACCGGGGATACAGCCGTAGGTGAGCTTCACGCCGCCGGTGAGACGCATGAGCTGGTGCGTCTTGAGCACGCCGACCTGGACGATGGCGTCGGCGGTCACGAACGCCTCGCCGACCGTGAAGGCGCGGTAGAGCCGGCCCTGCGGCGCCGCGACCGTCGTCTTCGCGTCCTCGATGTCGACGATCTCGACGCTCTCGTCCTTGCATACGGCGGCGATGCCGCTGACGTGGTAGGCGCGCGCGACTTTGGCGGGGCCGTTGAGCCCGCCGGGGCTGTCGGCGACGAACGGCTCCGCCCCGGCCGCGCGCAGAGCGCGCAGCACGCAGCGCAGCGTCTCCGGGTGCGTCGACACGGCACGCTCGGGCGGCGCTCCCCGCAGCAGATTGACTTTGACCGCCACCTTCTCGCCCGGCGCCACGATCGCCGCCCACCCGCCGAACGGCTCTACGAGGCGCTCGACGGCGGCGGGGAGATAGGGGCCGTGCGCGGCGCGGACGTGGGAGACGAGCGACGGCGGGGACGTCACGCCTCGCGGCGTCATCTCGGCCTGGCGACCGCCGGCTTCTCGGCGACGATGGCGATCTGGTAGCGGCCGACGTCGCCGGGCTCGTGCACCGAGAGCTCGCGCAGGCCCATGCCGGCGACGGTCGTGCGCGCCTGGTCCAGCGAGAGGACATGATCGTTCGGCGGCCCGACCGGCCTGTCCATCTGGGCGTAGTCGACGACGACGAGCCGGCCGCCGGGGGCGAGCAGACGGACGATCTCGCCCAGCGCGGCCGGCTCGTCCCACAGGTGGTGCAGGACGTTCAGCAGAAGGACGCGATCGGCCCCGCCGTCGTCCAGCGGGACGTGGTTCTCGGCCGTCTGGACCTTGACCACTCGCTCCGCGGGCACCTCGGCGGCAGCGAGCTTCGCGTCGATGAAGGCGAGCAGCTCGGCATGTTCGTCCACAGCGAAGACGCGACCCGCCTTCAGGGCGGCGGCGATGGGGACTGTATACATGCCGGTCCCGGCGCCGTAGTCGACGACGGTCTCGCTGCCGCGCAGGTCGAGCAGGACGACCACCTTCTCGGGGGGCAGGTCGGTGAGCCGTCGAGGCTCTTCGAGCCCGGCGGCGTGCGCCGGGTCGAACTTCTCAGCCACGAACGCCGGTCACTTGACGCAGCGCGTGTACTTGAGGAAGGCCTCGAGGGCGCGTTCCACGGCCTCACGCGAGCCGATCTCAGTCCCCGCCTCTTCCTCGAGACAATCCCGCATCTTGAGCGAGATCAACAGGACGCCCACCCGATCGAGGGCCGCCTTCGTCGCGGCGAGCTGGGTGAAGATCTCGTCGCACGAGCGGCCCTCTTCGATCATGCGCTGCAGACCGCGAGCCTGGCCTTCGACCCGTCGCAGCCGGTTGATGAGGCGCGCGGCCTCTTTGTCCCCGACGTGCTCCTCCACAGCACGAATATACCCCCCGGGGGGATGCCGCGGCAATCCGCTCCCGGGGGATCCTGCGCCGATCAGCCGCGGGGACGGGCCCTCGGGGCGAGGCGCCGGAGCCCCTCAAGGAGCTCATCAGGAATCGGCCGGCCGCTGTCGCCGCGGCCGAGCCTGTTGTCGGGCTTGGAAGCGCCGTGGAAGTCTGACCCGCCGGTGGGCGCGAGTCCGAAGCGCGCACTGAGGGCGAGGCAGTACGCGACGGTGTCGTCGTCGTGCATCGGGTAGTGGCACTCGAGGCCGACGACGCCCAAGCTTGTGGCTTCGCGCACGAGTGCCGCGAGACCGGGGCGGTCGGTGCGGATGATGCCCGGATGGGCGATCACCGGCAGGCCGCCGGCGTCGCGAAGCAACGCTACGGCCCTGCGCAGCGAGAGGCGGCGCCGGTCGATCCAGGCCGGCCTGCCGCGACCGAGGTACAGGCGAAAGGCCTCGCCGACCGAGTCGACGTAGCCGGCCCGTCGCAGCGCCTCGCCGATGTGCGGTCGGCCGGCGGCGCCGTCCTCGGCGATCGCGTCCAGCGTCTCCTGGGCGATCGGCATGCCCATCTCCGCAAGGCGCTCCAGGATGCGCGCGTTGCGCTCGTAGCGGTACCCGCGCAGCGTCTCGAGCTCGGCCTCCGTCTCGTCGCCGGGGCAGCAGTCGAAGAAGTAGCCGAGGAGGTCGAGGGTGACCTGATGGTGCTCGAGGTTGAGCTCGACGCCGGGGACGACTTCGATACCGAGGCGCTCACCGGCGTCAAGCGCCTCCTCGAGCCCCCCGATGCTGTCGTGGTCGGTGACCGCCACGGCCGAAAGGCCTTCACTGACGGCGAGCTGGACGAGCTCGGTCGGCGTCAGCGACCCGTCCGAGAAACGCGTGTGGGTGTGAAGGTCGATCACGCCGAGTACCCTACCACCGGGGATAGAATCAGACGGTCGGGACGTACGCGAGGCGCCGGGGAAAGGACCGCCATGAAGATCGGGATGATCGCGCCGCCGTGGTTTCCGCTGCCGCCACGTCGCTACGGGGGTATCGAGTTCGTCGTCAGCCTGCTCACCGAGGGGCTTGTCGAGCGCGGACACGAGGTGACGCTCTTCGCCAGCGGCGATTCCGAGACGCAGGCGCAGCTCTCGGCGGTCTTCGACCGCGCCCCGTACGAGCAGATCGAGGACGGCGTCCACCTGGAGGTCGCGCACAGCCTGGAGGCATACACGATGGCGCGCGGGTTCGACGTAATCCACGATCACGACGGCGTCGACAGCCGCGTCATGGGCGCGCTCGTCCACCGACTCGTCGGCACCCCCGTCGTCGCCACGTTGCACGGGCCCGCCGACGCGGCGACCCAGCGCATGCTCAGCAGCCTTCGCCACGACCTTTCGTTCATCGCCATCTCCGAGTACCAGCGCCGGGGCTTTCCTGACCTGCGCTTCGTGGGCACGATCCCGAACGCCATCGACGTCGAACACCAGCCCTTCTCGGCCGAGAAGGACGACTACTTTCTCTTCGTCGGCCGCATGAGTCACGAGAAGGGCGCGAGGGTCGCCGTCGAGGTGGCCCATCGTCTGGGTACACGGCTGATCATGGCCGGCAAGGTCAACGAGGGCCCGGAGCGCGAGTACTTCGCCCGCGAGATCGAGCCGCATCTCACCGAGGACATCCACTACCGCGGGGAGGTCGACCACGAGACCAAGGTCGAGCTCTACCGGCGGGCGCGCTGCACGCTGTTCCCGATCCAGTGGCCGGAGCCTTTCGGCCTCGTCATGGTGGAGTCGCTCGCCTGCGGGACGCCGGTGATCGCCTTCCGCCACGGCTCGGTGCCGGAGGTCATCGAGCACGGCCGCACCGGCTTCGTCGTCGAGACCGTCGACGAGATGGTCGCGGCGGCCGAACGCATCGACGAGATCGACCCGGCGGAGTGCCGCCGGGCGGTCGAGGAGCGCTTCGGCCGCGACGCCTTCATCGGCGCTCACGAGCGGGCCTACGAGCAGGTGTTCGCGGAGGGGAAGGACTGAGGCGGTGAAGCTCCCGTACGACGACGTCCACCTCATCGCCGACCCGCTCTACGGGTACCTGCGCATCACGCTGTCGCGCGCCGGCGAGATCGCCGAGGCGGACGTCATCGACAGCCCGTGGGTGCAGCGCCTCAAGCGCATCCACCAGTTGCAGAGCTCGTGGTGGGTCTTTCCGACGGCCGAGCACAGCCGCTTCGCCCACAGCCTCGGTGTGATGCACCTCGCCGGCCTGCTCGCGCGGACGGTGCACCCGACGCTGCGCGAGGTCGAGCCGGCGACACCGTCGCTGCCGCTGGTCGAAGAGACGATGCGTCTCGCCGGCCTGCTGCACGACGTCGGCCACGGGCCGTTCAGCCACTTCTGCGACGAGGAGTACTTCCAGCCCGTCTTCGGCCTCGACCACGAGCGCGTCTCGCAACACCTGATCGTGAGCGAGATGGGGGGTCTGGTGAGGGCCCTGCGACGCAGTCCTTCAGGGCCCTTCACCGAGGGCGAGGCGGTCGACCCCTGGCACGTCGCCTTCCTCGTGCGCGCGGAGGCGCGGGAGGGGGCGGCGGAGGCGCGGGACGGGGCGGCCACCGACCCCATCCCGCGCTGGGTCCGTCTGCTGCACCGCGCCCTCTCCGGCGCGGTCACGGTCGACAATCTGGACTACGTGCGCCGCGACGCCTACATGTGCGGCGTCTCGCTCGGGCCGGTCGACCCCGAGCGCCTCATCTACTACACCTTCTGCACGGGCGAGGGCCTGACGTTCCACAAGCGCGCCCTCTCGGCGCTGCGGCAGTTCCTCAACGCGCGCTTCTACATGTACGAGAACGTCTACTTTCACCGCGTCGGGCACGCGATCGACATCCATCTCCGTGAGATCTTCCGTCCCACCATGGAGCTCGTCCTGCCGCGCAGTCCCCTGGAGGACCTCGCCGCCTACCGGCGCGTCACCGAGTGGTCGCTTTTCACGACCGTGGAGGAATGGCTCGACGAGTCGCTGGAGAGCCCGAAGCGCGGGCTGGCGGAGGAGTGGCAGTCGATCATCCACCGCCACGTCAAGTACAGCATGGTGTACGAGCAGGCGGTCGAGCTGCAGCGGCCGGCGCCGGCGACGCGCGAGCTCACGCCGGCGGAGTTCCACGAGGCGGTGGTCCGTCATCTGCCCGAGCGGGCGAAGAGTCTCGAGTTCGTGGTCGACATCGCCTCGCAGGACCCGCGCCCGCTCAACCCGTTGAGCGGGCCGAAGCGGATCCCGGTCTACGACCCGGCCACGGAGCGCATCGAGGAGCAGCTCCTGACGGGGATCCTCGAGTTCGTGCCGGCCAAGGCGCACCTCTACCGCGTCTTCGCGCTAGGCCACGAGCACGACCGCGACCTCGCCGCCGCCGCAAGGGCGGCGCTGGGCGAGGTCGCCCCGGCGAGCCTCACGAACCTGTAGGGCACAATCCCTATCCAAACCCTCGCAGCGCGCTTGCAAGGGCTCGCTCGGAAGCCGAGCATCGCCGGGTGTCCGCCTTCGGTGTTAGGCTGTTCAACCGTCAAGTGGGCAGCGGCGAAGGGGCACCACTATGGACTTCGTGGCTATCGACGTGGAGACTGCGAACCCCGACCTGGCGTCTATTTGCCAAGTGGGGATAGCTGGCTTCAGCGACGGGGAGCTGGCGCTGGAATGGATGACCTACATCAACCCGCAGGACTACTTCCACCCAAGGAACGTCGCCGTCCACGGCATCGACACGCCGGTCGTCTCAGGCGCCCCGACGTTTCCGGTGGTCGCTGACGCGATGTTCGAGCAGATGACCGGCTCATTGGTCGTGTCTCACATGCCCTTCGACCGCGCGGCGGTTCATCAGGCCTGCGCTCGTCACGCTATCGATGTCCCGGCGCTCACGTGGCTGGACACTGCCCAAGTAGCCCGCCGCGCTTGGAGCGAGTGCGCCGACCGTGGCTATGGCTTGGCCAACGTCTGCTCGATGATTGGCTACGACTTCGCGCACCACGACGCGCTGGAGGACGCGAAAGCTGCGGGCCGGGTGCTACTGGCCGCGTGCGCCGCGACGGGCCACACTGTCGAGGAATGGCTGGTGTGGGTCAAGCAGACCATCAGCCGGGAGCCTCGGCAGAGTGGCAGCAGCTGGCGCAGGACATCATTTGCCCGCGAGGGCAATCCCGACGGCCCGCTCGCAGGGGAGGTCGTCGTCTTCACGGGCTCGCTCCACATGCCACGTGGGAAAGCAGCCGAATACGCGGCGGACATCGGGTGCGAAGTCGCGGACAGCGTGACAAAGCGGACGACCCTGCTGGTAGTCGGCGACCAAGACGTGACGCGACTCGCTGGCCACGACAAGAGCTCGAAGCATCGCCGGGCCGAGGAATACATCGCCAAAGGCGTTCCAATCCGCATCCTGCGTGAGTCCGACTTCATGGGCCTTGTCGTTAGCGTCCTTAGAAGTGGTGTACGAACAACTCCGATGTGGTCGCCTTGAAGA
>CAZTMO010000006.1:19200-20974 GCA_964615105.1 uncultured Thermoleophilia bacterium | reverse complement strand
AGCGCTTCAACCTCTTCCCGCACAAGACCGCCATCGAGAACGTGATGGAGGCGCCCGTCAAGGTGCAGAGGGTGCGGCGCGGCCAGGCCGAGGCCGAGGCCGAGTCCCTGCTCCGGCGGGTGGGCCTCGGCGACAAGCTCGACACGTATCCGGCGCAGCTCTCGGGCGGCCAGCAGCAGCGCGTCGCCATCGCCCGTGCTCTCGCCATGAAGCCCAAGCTGATGCTCTTCGACGAGCCCACCTCGGCGCTCGACCCCGAGCTCGTGGGTGAGGTGCTCGACGTGATGAAGCAACTGGCTCGCGACGGCATGACGATGGTCGTGGTCACCCATGAGATGGGCTTCGCCAAGGAGGTCGCCGACGGGGTGGCGTTGATGGACGAAGGCGTCATCGTCGAACAGGGCCCGCCGCTTGAAGTGTTGGTCGACCCCAAGGAGGAGCGCACGAAGCTCTTTCTCTCGAAGGTCCTCGTGTAGAGGCCGCCGGGCGGAGACAGTCGAGGGGCGCCGCCGGCACCACCGGCGGCGCCCCTCGATCCTCACGTTCAGCCTTCTGCGCGGTTCTCTCGGGTTGGTGGGAAGCCCATGCCGAACCGCAGAGGACGGTCGAGGGCAGACTGGCGGCGTCCCGGTATGGCGCGCCGCCAGGAGGAGAGCCGAGGCGCTGGCGCCTGCCACAGGCTGCTGAAGCCCACAAAGGGATGGCCTTGGGGAGCACCGCCATCTCGACGCGGAGCTCTTGGTCGAGCAGAAGTCACAGCGGATGCGGTCAGTGGAGGAGGCTGTCCACGACTCAGGTCGGGGCATGCAGAACGTCACCGCCCTCTACGCGATCTGAGACACGCAACCCATGGTTCGTGGACGGTTGGGCGAATCGTTTGCGAGATGCAACCAGAAACCGCAGGGAGTTCACTGTGGACCCTATCGGTCGAACCGTACGCCTCCCAGGAGGGCGCATGCTGCTTCGAGCACGCCTCCCGCGATGGCCAGCGCCTTGTCCGACACCGTGAAGCAATGGGCGCCCTCGGCGCGGGGGTCGACATCACCGAGCTTGAAGCCCTCGGTCACCTCGAGGCCATCGTGGAGCAGTCCGCGGACCACGCCGTCGAGTCGAGAACGCACAGGGTGATCGTCGACATGGCCGGCGACGTCACCGGCCCGCACCTGATCGCCGATGCGCAGCACGCCCCTGAAGACGCCGGCCGCCGGCGCCCGGAGGACCCGCTCGGCGGCATGACCTCCCACCTCGCCGGGGACGCCGGTATTGGGCAGTGCCGCACCCTGGGTGATGACTCGGCCGAGCGTATGCCCGCGCATCGTCTCGACCACGGCATGCGCGTCACGGCCGGCGACGAAACCGGGGCCCAGGGCGACGACGGCCGGCGCATCGGTGACGGTGGTCCCGAGGTTACGCTTGGCGAGGACGGCGTCGACCAGGAGCAGCGGCCTCAGCGCCGGCACGCTGTCGGCTGAGGGGTCGACGATCACGGGGATGCGGCCGGACGCTGTCGCCCGGAGCGCCTGATCGGGAGTATCGGCTCTGATTCCCTCGACCCCTTCGACGGTCGCGCGGCCGTCGTAGACGGCCTCGGAGAAGGCCACCGTACGCCGGACCGTGGTCGGTCGGGCGATCTCGGTCATGACCACGGAGAAGCCTGCTCGCAGCAGACGCAGCGCCACTCCGGAGGCGAGGTCGCCCGCGCCCTTGATCAGGGCGAGCGGCCGCGGACGCGTCGCGCCGGCGTCGCCGTTCATGCCGTCGCCCCCTCGACGTG
>CAZTMO010000006.1:0-19100 GCA_964615105.1 uncultured Thermoleophilia bacterium | reverse complement strand
GGGGCCCGTCCGGCGGGCCTCGCGACTCGCACGAACGATCCGCTGCCGTTCATCCCATTGGCGCTCATCCGTCCCTCTCTTTCGCGTACTGCTCCGGTGAGTCTACGTCCACGAGCTGACGGGGATCGTCCACCGGCACCAGGCAGACGTCCTCCGGGCGGCGTTCGACGACGCGCCGGCCACCCACGTCGCCACGCTCCCGCATGAGTTCCGGAAAGAGCGCGGCGCCGACGAGCACCGGGTTCGCCGGACGCCCGTCCAGGGCGGGGCGCACCACGGGCTTGCCGCAGGCGCCGAAGCGGTCGATGAGCTGGTCGAGGAGCGCGGCGCTTACGAACGGCTGGTCGCCGAGCAGGATGAGGGCGCCGTCCGCAGTCGCGTCCACGGCGGCGAGGCCCGCGCGCAGCGACGAACTCATGCCGCGCGCGTAGTCGGCATTCGCCACGACGCGCACGGGCAGGCCGTCGAGTGCCGCCCGGACGCCCTGCGCCTCATGGCCCACCACCACGATCGTCTCTGACACCCGTGAGCGGAGCGCCGCGTCGACCACCCTCCTGACCATGGGGATCCCGCCGACCGGCAGGAGCAGCTTGGCTCCGCCCATGCGGCGGGCGCGGCCCGCGGCGAGGACCACGGCGGCGACCCGGGGGTTTGATGCCTCATCCGACGCTCGCCGGTCGCTCACGCGGCCGTCTCCACGACGAAGGACGCTTGCCGCAGGTTCACGCGGATGCCTCCACGACGAATCGTCGCTCGCGAAGGCTTCCGACCAGGACCCGCTCAGGACGCGGGGCACGGCCGGCGTCGCCCTCGGCGCAAGTCACGCCTCCCAACAGCTCCCTCGCCACGTCGCTCCCCGCAGTTCTGGTCTCGCCCGATTCCGCCTTGTTGAGGAGGACGACGAGCCGGCAGCCGGCGGCGAGCTCTCGCAGCCGGTCGAGCTGAAGCCTCAGGCCGGCGACGAAGACGTCGGTCGTCAGCGGCGTGTCCAGAGCGAGGCCGAGACGGGAGGCGAGCAGTCCGGCACGATGAACGTGGTCGTCGGTGAGGGCGGCGTCGAGCGCGTCGAGGCCCGCCACGACGACGACGGTCGTCGTCGTGGCGGGCACCTGGGGCTCGTGCGCCGCGAACGCTTTGAAGGACAGGCCACGGGCGCCGTCGGCCTCGACGAGAAGGTAGTCCGCGAGTCCCTCCGCCCAGAGGTCGTCCACGGCGCCGGGCGCGAGGCCCCGAACCTTGCCCGTCTCGCCGGGCCCGGCGGCGACGGCGGCTTTGCCGCCGTCGGCCAGGGCCCGGCGGATCTCGTCGGTGTCCGGCGCCTGCCCCGTGCCGCCTTCGCCCCGGCGGGCGGTACCGAGCAGGAGCGGGCCCGCCCCAGCGAGCTGATGGCGGAACATGGCCGTCGTCGTGGTCGTGATGACGCGGCGGCTACGGGAGGCCAGCTCCTCTCCGAGGAGGAGCAGGGCGCCGGTCTTGCCGCCGGCGCCGACGAACGCCACGAGCTCGGCCCGGTCGAGCCCGAGGGCCTCGGTGAACGCGGGCCCGCCCGCCGTCTCCACCGTCTCCGCGTCCGTCATTCCGCGTCCCTCCAGAAGCCCGCTGGTCGAGAGTCTCGTCGCGGCCCCTTGACAAGGCCGCCGGCACGTAGTTTAGTCTCACTTCTCATTCCTTGCTAGACGTATAGCAAATGTGCGACAATGGCCATCTCCGTTGACGCCGACTAGGATGTCACAAGGCCCTGTCAGAGCATCCTGGAAGAGAGGTTCTGAGCATGGAATCCCGCCCCTACGAGACCGTGGGCGCAGTGACACGCCGCAAGGACGGTCTGGCCAAGGTCACGGGTACGGAGGTCTACCCGTCGGACATGACCTTGCCGTACATGCTCCACGCGCGTGTCCTGCGCAGCCCCCATCCCCACGCCCGTATCGTGTCGATCGACACGAGCGCGGCCGAGAAGATGGGGGCGGTATGTGTCACCCCGGACGACGTCCCCGACAAGCGCTACAACGAGCGCCAGGTCAGCATTCCTGCGAAGACGTACCGTGACCGCACCGTCCTGCCCAAGGGCGTCGTGCGGCAGGTCGGCGAGGGAGTCGTGGCCGTCGCCGCGCGCACCGAGGTGCTCGCCGAACGCGCGATCCGTGCGATCAAGGTGGAGTACGAGGTGCTTCCCGCCGTGTTCGACGCGTACGAGGCGATGAAGCCGGACGCGCCGCAGCTGTACGAGAGCGTGCTGCTCGGCGACGTCGAGCTCCCCGTCGAGAACAACGTCGCCTGCCGGCGCCAGGTCAGCGTGGGCGACGTCAACGTGGGCTTCGAAGAGGCCGACCTCATCGTGGAACGTGAGTACCGGACGGGGCGTGTCTACCACGCGCAGATGGAGCCCAAGGCCGTCACGGTCAAGCCTCAGGCCGACGGCGGCATCGAGGTCTGGGCGACCATGCAGTCCATCCACAACACGCGTCAGTTGCTGGGGCGCATCTTCGACATCCCCCTGAGCAAGGTGAGCGTGCATCGCACCTCCATCGGCGGCGCCTTCGGCTCGAGCATCCAGATGAACACGCCGATCGCCATCTGCGTCGCGCTCGCCCTCAAGGCGAGAAAGCCCGTCAAGCTCGTCCTCACCCGCGAAGAGGACATGTACGACCACTGCAAGTACCCGGCCGACATCCGCGTGAAGTACGGCGTGAAGCGTGACGGGACGATCACCGCCGGCGAGATGAAGACGGTGGTCGACATCGGCGCCCATAACGTCCAGGCGTATCCGCTGCTGGGTTGCATGTCGGGTTGGTTCGTCTCGCTCTACCGCATGCCCCACCTCAACTTCGAGGGCACCACGGTCTACACGAACAAGGCGCCCGCCTGCGCGATGCAGGGCTACGGCAACCCGGACGTGTCGTTCGCCGTGGAGTCGACGATCGACATCATCGCCGAGAAGCTGGGGATGGACCCCATCGAGCTGCGCATCAAGAACTACGTCGGCATGGGCGAGGAGTTCTGGGGCCAGGGGCCGACGGTGCGCTCGATCATCCGCAGTTGCGGCGTCGAGGAGATGCTCCGCAAGGGCGCGCCGATGATCGGCTGGGACGAGCGCGGGCGCCCGGAGGACAAGACGGGGCGCTATCGCAAGGGTGTGGGCGTCGCGAGGACCTTCCACACCTCCGGCACCGGCGGTGCGATGCCGGGCGAGGTGATCGACTACTCGACGGCGATGGTCAAGGTCAACGAGGACGGCTCGGTCGACTTCTCGACCGCGCTCATGTGCCACGGCGGCGGCACGCTCGAGGCCTGCGCCAAGTTCGTGGCCGAGGAAATGGGCGTGCCGTTCGACAAGGTCGGCATCTCGCCGGCGACCACGACCGATACCGGCTACGACGTCTGTACGCACGCCACACGTGGCGTCTACTGCGGTGGCGGCTCGGTCGTCGAGGCCGCCAAGGGAGCCAAGGCGCGCCTGCTCGAGTTCGCCTCGCGCCTCATCGACGTGAACCCGTCGGCCCTCGAGATCAAGCCTGACCCTGAGACCGGACAGGGCGTCGTCTTCCTCGACGGTTCCGCCGACAAACGCATCACCGTCGCCGAGGTCGCCAAGCAGGCCCAGATCAAGGGTTGGGGCACGGCGATCGCCGTTTCGAGCCATCGCATGGTCAACTGCCCGCCGTGCTTCGTCACCAACTTCGTCGAGGTCGAGGTCGACACCTGGACGGGCGAGGTCGAGGTGACGCGCGCGGTCTGCGCCGTCGACGCCGGCACAGTCGTGAACCCCGACCTCGCCGCCGGCCAGCTCGAAGGCGGGTTGTGCCGCGGCATAGCGCAGGCCCTGTTGGAGGACACCGACTATCGTCGCGACAACGGCGAGCTCACCTGTGGCGGCACGTTCGTCGACTACAAGCTGTACACGGCCGCCGACATGCCGTCGGTCAAGGACGTGCAGTGCTTCTTCGCCGAGACCTACGAGCCGTCGGGCCCGTTCGGCGCCAAGGGCATCGGGGAGGCGGCGAACAACGCCGTGGCGGCGGCCGTGATGAACGCGTTGGAGAACGCCCTCGGTATCCGCTTCCAGTTCATCCCGATCACGCCGGAGATGATCCTGGCCGCGATCCACGGCTGGGCGTGTGAGGGGGTGTTCCCGGAATGAGCGCGCGTGTCATGAACACAAGGGTCCTCGTCAACGATTTCGAGTACATCCTGGCGTCGTCGCTCGACGAGGTCCTCACGCTGCTCGACAAGCACGGCGACGACGCCAAGGTCCTCGCCGGCGGCACCGACCTCATCATCCAGATGAAGATGGGACGCAAGGCGCCGCGCTTCGTGATCGACATCTCGAGGCTCAAGGAGCTCAAGGAGCTCGAGGACGGCGAGGTCGTACGGATCGGCGCCGGCTGCCATTACGTCGACGCGCTTGAACTGGCGAAGGGCAACGGTCGTTGCCGGAGCCTGGTCGAGGCGATCGAGTCCATCGGCAAGATCCACGTGCTCGCCGTCGGCACGGTCGGCGGCAACCTGTGCAACGGGTCGCCCAAGTCGGACACGGCGCCGCCGCTCATCACCTACGACGCCAAGGTCAGGGTGATGAGCGCCCACGCCGAGCGCATCATCCCGTTGCGCGAGTTCCACACCGGTTTCAACAAGACGGTCATGGCGCCCAACGAGGTCATGACCTCGATCGAGTTCGACGCGCCCGGCGAGGGCACGGCGAGCGCCTTCGTCAAGATCGCCCGCGTGGCGTGCGACATCTCGAAGCTCACCTGCGCCATCGCGCTGCAGCGCGATGGCGACACCTGCACCTGGTGCCGGATCGCCCTCGGCGCGGCCGGCCCGGTGCCGCAGCAGCCGCACGGGGCGGCCGCGCTCCTCGCCGGCCAGGTCGTCGACGACGCCCTGCTGCAGCGGGCGGCGGACGCGGTGTCGACCGAGATCGATCCCCCGACGGCCGGCCGCTGCTCGGCGGAGTACCGCCGCGAGGCGGCCGGCGTCCTCTTCAGGGACGCCTTCACCACAGCCTGGGAGCGTGCACGATGCTGACCACCTGCTCCAACGCCATCGTCCTCAACGTCAACGGCGAGGACCACATGCTCGTGGTCGAGCCCAACGAACTGCTCATCAACGTGCTGCGTAACGAGCTCGGTCTCACGGGGGCGAAGTACGGCTGCGGCACCGGCCAGTGCGGCGCCTGTACGGTGCTCATCGACGGCGAGCCCGTGCTGAGCTGCATCACGCTGGCGGTCGCGGTCGACGGCAAGAAGATCGTGACCATCGAGGGCGTCGCCGGCCCGAACGGTGAGCTCGACCCGATCCAGGAGGAGTTTCTGAACGAGAACGCCGTGCAGTGCGGGTTCTGCACCCCCGGCATGATCCTCGTGGCCGGCGACCTGCTGCGGCGCAACCCCCACCCGACAGAGCGCGAGATCCGCCACCACATCAAGGGCAATATCTGCCGCTGCACGGGCTACGACGGCATCGTGCGGGCGATTCAGAAGGCGGCCGCCAGGCAGGCCGAGCGCGCCGGGGAGCACTCGGACGACATGGTCCACGGAGCCGACCGTGTCGAGGTGGGTGCCGAATGAACGTGACGCGGTACATCCGCCCCGCGAACCTCGATGAGGCGCTCGCGGCGCTCGAGACGGACGGCCCCTCCGCGCTCGTCATCGCCGGCGGGACCGACCTACTCCCGGTCATGCGCAAGACCAAGTACGACGAGCCGGTCGCTGACGACGGATCGGATTCCGCCGCGGCGCCGGCGTCGCGCGTGCTGGTCGACGTGGGACGACTTGAGGAGATCACCGGTATCGACCGCAGCGACGGTGTCTTGCGCATCGGCGGCGCGACGACCATGTCCGCGATCAGCACGAGCGTGCTTCTCAAGGAGCAGACGCCCATTCTCGTGGACGCCGCCGAGTCGGTCGGCAGTCCGCTGGTCAGGAACCGGGCGACGATCGCTGGCAACCTCGCGACCGCCTCGCCATCGGCCGACACAGCGCCGGCCTTGCTGGCGCTCGACGCCGTCGTCAGATTGGCGAGCGCCAAGGGCGGGACCCGCGAGGTCCCCCTCGCCGACTTCTTCGTCGAGTATCGCCGCACCATGCTGAGGCCCGATGAGCTGATCACCGACGTCCTCGTTCCGGCCCCGTCGTCGCGGGCGAGCGGGCGCTTCGACAAGGTCGGTCTGAGGAACGCCGACGCGATCAGCGTCGTGTGCGTGGCCACCGTGCTGGAGCTCGATGGACCGACATGCCTCAAGGCGAGGGTCGCGCTGGGGGCCGTCGCCCCCGTGCCGTTGCGGGCTCGGGCGGTCGAGAACGCCCTCGAAGGGCAACGGATAGACGCCGGCGTCGCGCGACGCTGCGCCGGGCTGGTGCATGAGGACATCTCGCCGATCGACGACGTCCGCGGCTCAGGGACCTATCGGCGCTGGGTGGCGGAGGCGGTCGTCGCGCGCACCATCATGCAGGTCGCCGGGACAGAGGACGCAGACTGATGGAACACTACACGGTTGAGATCCGCGTGAACGGAGAGCCGATGACGGCGCTCGTGGCCGCCACCGACACCCTGCTCGAGACGCTTCGCGACAAGTTCGGGGCGTACGACGTGAAGAACGGGTGCGGGCAAGGGGACTGCGGCGCCTGCACCGTCCTGCTCGACGGCAAGGCGGTCAACTCGTGCCTCACGCTGGCCGTCCAGGCGGACGGCAGAGAGGTGACGACGCTCCGTGGCCTGGGGACGTCGGACGACCCGCACCCGCTTCAGCAGAGCTTCGTGGAGCACGGCGCCATTCAGTGCGGCTTCTGCACCTCCGGCATGGTGCTCGCCGCCAAGGCGCTTCTGGACGAGAACCCGCACCCCACCCGGGACGAGATCCGCGAGGGCATCTCCGGCAACCTGTGCCGCTGCACGGGCTACACCAAGATCGTCGATGCGATCGAGGACGTCGCGGCGCAGCGTGAGCCCGTCGGGGGGCGGTCGTGATGACGCCCGATACCCGTACCGTCGAGAGCCCGGCCGCCCCGATGACGGCCGAGGACCTGGAGCCACGCTACAAGATCATCGGGCAGCGCATGCCGCGGCACGATGCGCGCGACAAGGCGCTCGGCCAGACCAGGTACGCCGACGACTTCGAGTTGCCGGGCATGCTGTACGCCAAGGTCTTGCGCAGCGAGTACGCGGCGGCCCGTCTGCTCTCGATCGATACGAGTGTCGCCGAGCGCATGCCGGGCGTCCGTGCCGTGCTCACGGCAAAGGACGTCCCGTGCAACGAGATGACCAGCAAGTTCGGGCAGACCCACGACACCGGCAGCGCGTTCGAGGGGCTCTTCCGCGTCCTGGCCGACAAGAAGGTGCGTTTCATGGGCGAGGCGGTGGCGCTGGTCGCCGCCGAGACGCTCGAGCAGGCCGAACGCGCCATCAGGGCGATCCGCGTCGAGTACGATCCGCTGCCCGGCATCTTCGATCCTCGCGAGGCGCTCAGGCCCGACGCGTATCGCGTCGGTGAGGCCGACACCAACCTGGTCTGCAACTACAAGATCCGCAGGGGCGATGTCGGCGCGGCGTTCCGCGATGCCGACGTGATCGTCGAGGGCTCGTATCACGTGCCGTTCGGCGATCACGTCTATCTCGAGCCCGAGTCCGGCGTGGCCTGGATCGACGAGGACGGCGTCATCACCATCAGGGTCTCGACCCAGGTCATCGAGCACTTCCGCGATGTCGCCGACATCCTGCGGATCCCGCACAACAAGGTCAGGGTGATCGCCCCCATGCTGGGCGGCGGGTTCGGCGGCAAAGAGGACATGACCGTCGAGGTGTACCTCGCCCTGTTGACGTACAAGACGCGGCGTCCGGTCTCGCTCACGTACACGCGTGAGGAGTCGCTCCTGGCGCACTCCAAGCGCCATCCCTACTACATGACGTATCGCACGGGGGCGACGAACGACGGCAAGCTGGTGGCGGTCGAGGCGGAGCTCATCTCCGACGCCGGCGGGTACGCCTACCTGAGCCCCTGGGTGCTGCTCTACTCGACCGTCTGCGCGGTCGGGCCCTACAAGGTGCCCAACGTCAAGGTCGACGCGTACGCGGTACTCACCAACAACACCTTCACGAGCGCCTACCGAGGGTTCGGGGCGCCACAGGTGTGCTTCGCCTACGAGCTCCAGATGGACCAGCTTGCCGCCAAACTGGGGCTCTCGCCGCTGGAAGTACGGCTGCGCAACTACCTGCACACCGGCGACGAGACCGGCACGGGGCACGTGATGGGGACCGCGGTCTGCACCGACGAGACCGCGCGGCGGGCGGTCGCCGCCCTCGGCGAGCCGACGCAGCCGCGCAGGCCGCGCGAGCTGATCGGCAGAGGCATCGCCTCGAGCATGCAGAGTTACGGCAGGCTCATCTACATGCACGACTCGGCCCGTTCGTACGTCGGCTTCGAGCTCGACGGGACGGTCGTCCTGCGCTGCGGAGTGCAGGACATCGGCGGCGGCCAGGTCTCGTCGCTGATCCAGATCGCCGCCGAGGTGTTGGGCGTCACCATGGACGACGTGACCGCGTACTTCGGCGACACCGCGTTGACGCCGCTGGCCGGGACCACCACCGCGACGCGGCAGCTCTACATGTCGGGCAACGCCACGCTCAAGGCGGCACGGGCGGTGCGCGACGCGCTGGTCGACAAGGCCGCCGAGATCCTCGACGTCAGTCCCGACCGCATCGAGCTCAGAGACAAGACGCTTCGCGTGATGCCGGCCGGCGAGGACGACGCGGACGTCCCGGAGCCGCTCCCGCTCAAGACCGTCCTTCAGGCATGCGCTTCCGCCGGCATCCCGCTGTGGAACCTGGCGCAGTTCAACGCGCCGTCGCGCGAGGTCGAGGACGTCCAGGACGTGCACGGTCAGATCCTGCCCGACTTCACTTTCGGCACGCACGCCGCCGAGGTCGCCGTGGACGCCGACACCGGCCAGGTCGAAGTGCTCAAGTTCATCGCTGCCTTCGACGTGGGCCAGGCCATCAACTGTCTCAGCGCCGAGGGGCAACTCGAGGGCGGTTCGATCTGCGGGCTGGGTTACGCCCTCCTGGAGGACGTGAAGCTGACCGAAGGCCGGACCATGACCCCGGCTCTCGACACGTACCTGATCCCCACGTCGAAGGACTCGCCCGACGTCGTGTCGATCATGGTCGAATCAGGCGGGGGGCTGGGACCGTTCGGCGCCAAGGGGATCGGCGAGCCCTCGTCGACCTCGGGTGCGCCGGCTCTCGCCAACGCCGTGGCCGACGCGATCGGCGTGCGGATCACCGAGCTCCCGCTGTCGCCGGAGCGGATCCTCCGGGCGATACGGACGACGAAGGAAGACGTGGCGCTCCCCGACTGAGGAGACGGGACGTCGACAGGCCACGAGGCAGACCCCCGAAGGGGGTGATGTGAACCGGGCAGACGAGGTTCGACTCAGGTCCGCAAGCGGCGCGTGAGTCGAACAAGAGATGGTTACTTGATCGGGCGTCGAGCGCCCGGGATGCCTGTGTGGGCAGGCATCTCCGAGAAGGGTCACATCTCCCAAGGAGGGGGACTATGGCAGATGAGCAACTGGTGTTCGCCCGCAAGGCGAGCGGGCTTGTCCGGGGGCTGGCGTTCTGGGACGTCGTCTCGATGGGCATGTCGTACATCACGCCCATGCTCTGCATCTGGTACGTCATCCAGGTCGGCCTCAGCATCTATCCGCAGGCGAACCTCGTCATCGCCGTCATCATCTCGATACTCACCGTTGGATGGGCGGGTCCGCTTGTGTGGTCCATCCTCGGCGGCACCATGCCGCGAAGCGGCGGCGACTACATCTACTCGTCGCGCATCCTCAGTCCCTGGCTCGCCATGGGAGCGAGCTTCGCGATGATGTGCGGAGGCATCTACTGGACCGTCTTCAACGCCGCCGTGTTCGCCGACCCGGCCCTGCTGATCCTTGGCCAGTACATGGGTTGGCCGGGTCTGGTCGACTTCGTGCACAGCACCCTGGGGAGCTGCGTGCTGTCACTCATCTGCCTGACGGGCGGCCTGCTTGTCGTCGTATTTGGCCAGACCGTTTTCAAGAAGCTCTCGATCGCGGTCATCGCCGTGATGACGTTGGGCATCGTCATCGCGAACATCCCGCTGACCTTCACCTCCAAGGCTCAGTTCATCGCCAACTGGGACGCCGAGGCCGCCAAGTACAAGTCGCTTGGCTACAACGACTTTCTCGCCGCGGCCCAGGATGCCGGGGCGTCGACCGCCTCGACCTGGAACTGGCACCACACCTTCGGCATCACGGCGATGGTCTTCTTCTTCTTCCTGTGGACCTTCTGCATCGCCTACGTCGGCGGTGAGGTCAAGCGCCCCGACAAGACCCTGCTCCGGGCCCACGTCAGCGCGTGGCTGATCCCGGTGGCGCTTGGCATCTGGGCGTTCGTCGCACTCGGTTTCATCACCGACTTCTCCTTCTTGCGTGCGACCGCCTTCCAGGATTTCAACGGCACGGTCGAGGGCTACAAGATGCCGTTCGCCCCGAGCTACATGTCGCTCGCGTTCATCGCCTCCGGCGGCAGCACCATCGTCGCCTTCGCGACCTCCATCTCGTTCATGGTCACCATGCTCTGGCTGGAGGGGGTCGAGCTCATCGTCGCCCAGCGCATCCTGTTTGCATGGGGCATGGACCGCATGGGCCCGCGCTGGTTCACCTCGGTGAGCGCGAGGTTCGGCACGCCGGCCGGGATGTACCTCTTCATCTACGTGATCGTGGCCTTCTTGATCGTCGGCTACTGGTACCTGTTCCCCACGGTGCTGGCCGGCCTGGTGGCCTCGGGGATGCAGATCATCTCGGCGTTCCTGCTGACGGCGATCTGCGCCATCATCCTGCCGTTCCGCAAGAAGGTGGCGCATATCTGGGATTCTTCGCCTTTCCGTCACTGGAAGATCCTGGGAATGCCTGTCCTCACCGTGGCCGGTGTGGTCTACCTCGGGTACATCCTGGCGCTGCTCTGGTTCCAGTTCTTCGACCCGAACACGCGCGACGTCACCACCCGCAGCGCCATCCTCCTGGTCGCGGTGTGGGTCATCGGCATCCTCTGGTACGTGTTCTGGAAGAACCGCAGCTCCAAGCAGGGTATCGACGTGGCCAACCTGACCTACAAGGAACTGCCGCCGGAGTGACACCGGGTACGGACAGCGCGCTCGTGGGCGCTCTGCGCCTCTGATCCGGACAGCGGCATACGGGTGGGGCCCGCTCGGCGGGCCCCACCCGTTCCGGTCCCTGGAGGCGTGATCGACTGCCGTTCAGGCGGTCTCGGAGGAGTCCGCGGAGCCGCGCGCTCGCCCAGCGAAAGACGTCATTCCCGCGATCATCAGTGACCTCCAGACATCGACGGAGGTCTCCGACCGGAAGGAGATCTGGCCATGGCAGAACTGTTCACGCTGCACGAGCACAGCGACTCACGCGTCAAACTGCAGAAGAAGATCCAGGAGGTCGACGTAGTGGTCGAGGTGTCGACCTCGTTCGACCCCGGCCTCGAGCCGGACACCGGCGTGGGTTTTCTCGACCACCTCGTCGCCAGTCTCTCGTGGGGGCT
This sequence comes from uncultured Thermoleophilia bacterium, assembly GCA_964615105.1. Classification (GTDB taxonomy): domain Bacteria; phylum Actinomycetota; class Thermoleophilia; order UBA2241; family UBA2241; genus UBA2241. Next base: position 7,526 of record CAZTMO010000006.1, on the reverse strand, counting down.
GTGCATGTCGATCGGTTGCACGGCGGCGGTGGGCCGCTGGCGCTCCACCCACACCATCGCCGAGGACACCGGTCAGACGATCGGCGCGGCGCTCAAGTACCTCTACTACGCGAAGATGGTGAGCGAGGGTGTCAACGCCTTCGGCTCGGCCCACGGCTGTCTCGACGAGTCGCTTGCCCGGGCGACGGTCAACGTCGAGGGCCGCAGAAACGCCTTCATCACGGTGGCCGACGCTTGCCCTGCGGGGCGGACCGAGTTCGTCGAGGATCTGCAGACGGCCGACTGCGTCGCCTTCATCGAGGGCTTCGCCCAAGGGTTCCCCGCGACCGTGCACGTCGACCTTATCAAGGGGCAGAACCCGCACCACATCTGGGAGTCGGCCTTCACCGCCTTGGGTGACGCGCTGCGCCTCGCCTACCAGACCAACGCGTTCCGCATCGCGAAGAACAACCCCTACTACGCCGACGAGGGCGTGGCGGACGCGTCGCTGGCGTAGGCGCTCCCTGGAGCCGGAAGGCGGATCGGAACCGGAGCTGTCGACGCACGCGGCGCGCGTCACCGGGTTCGAGGCGCTGGACCCTGGCGGGGCGGGGCTGCGACAGTGGTCGCAGACCCGCCCCGCCAAAGCCCGCTTCAGTTCCCCCTTGGCCGGCCCGACTCGATCGGCACGAGGCCGAGCCGCGTGACGGGCACGGGCACGTTCGAGATCACGATCGACACGACGGCGGCCAGCTCGCCACCCTCGCGGTCGAGCAGGTTCCGCACCGCCGTGACGAACTCCTTCTTGTGGACCCTGTCGGCGACGAAGACGGCCTTGGGGCGTTCGGGCAACGTACCGGCCGCCCCGACGAGGCCGTCGAGGTTGAGCACGCGCACGAGCGGCAGCCCCAGCTCGCGGGCGACGACGAAGCCGAGGACGAGGTCGTTCGCGCCCTCCCCGACGACGACGATGTTGGCGCCCGTGGGACGGGCCTTCTCGGCCAAGAGGGCGCCCAGCTTGTCGGTGCTGGCTGGATCCAGCACGCCGTGATACCGGCCGATGAGGACCGGTCCCGTGTCCGTGGCATCGGTCCCCGCCGCCGCTACCGTCAACCCGCCGTGGCGGAGGATCGCCCAGATCTCCTCATGCGTCACGTTGTCCTCCCTGCTCCATCGCTCGACGTCGCCGCTCCGGGACCCGCCGAGCCGGTAGGTGTCTGCCGCGTCACATGTCCTTCGTCGTCGCGGCCGCTCGCTTCACGAGTCTCCCTTGCGGCTCTCCCACGGGCTCCCGGTCGCGCATCACGACAGAGCCGCGCAGGATCGAGACGACGGGCGACCCCTTCAACTGCGTTCCCTCAAACGGCGTGTGCCGCTGCACGCTGTGCAGCTTCTCGCCGCGCAGCGTCCACTGCGCCTCGGGGTCTACGAGCGTCAGATCGGCGTCGGCGCCGGGCTGGATCACGCCCTTGCGCGGATACAGCCCGTAGAGGCGCGCCGTGCCCTCGCTCAGCGCCCAAGCGAGCCGCTCCGGCGTGATCTGGCCGGCACACATGCGGTCGATCATGAGCGGCGCCATTAGCTCGACCGCGACCATGCCGGCCGGCGCCGTGGCGAAGGGCTTCGTCTTGTCTTCGAGCGTGTGCGGCGCATGATCCGAGCCCAGCGACGCGATCGTCCCGTCGTTCACGGCCTGCCATAGCGCCTCCCGGTCAGCCTCTTCGCGGACCGGTGGATACGCCTTCATGGCCGAGTCGCGACCCTCGCAGTCGGCGGCCACGAAGAGGAGGTAGTGCGGGCAGGTCTCGGCGCTCACCGGCACGCCGTCCTGTTGCGCCAGGCGCACCAGGTGCGTCGCCCGTGCCGAGCTGATGTGACAGACGTGGAAGCGCGCGCCGGTCGCCCGGGACAGCTCGATGCCGAGGGCCACGGACCCGGCCTCGGCGACGTCGGGTCGGGCCATCGCCAAGTCGGCGTACCGTTCGGGCGCGTGGCCGAGCTGGCGCTGCGCCACATCGAGGATCTCCCGGTCCTCGCAGTGCGCGGCGAGGATACCGTCTGCGGCGGCGATCGCCTGGAAGAGCTCGTAGACCTCGCCTGTCGTGGCCGGCGGAATGACGTCGTCGGAGTCGCCGCTGTTGTAGACGAGGCGTTTCGACTGTCGGTCGAGCGCGTAGCCCCAGAAGAGCTTCATGGCCACGGCGCCCTCGTCGAAGAGCCCGGCGATGTCGGCGAGGTTCTCCAGCCCGAGTGACAGCGCCCAGAGGCCGAAGTCGACGAAGGCGACGGCGCCGTGTTCGGTCGCCCGCCGGTCGAAGGTCGCGACGTCGGTCACAGGGGGCACGGCGTTCGGCATCACGAGGACGGTGGTGATGCCGCCCGCCGCGGCCGCGCGCGTGGCGTGCGCGAAGTCCTCTTTGTGGGTGTCGCCCGGGTCGCGGGCGTGAAGGTGCGGGTCGATGAAGCCGGGGAAGACGAGCGACCCCGACGCGTCGACGACCTCGTCGGCCTGAGCGGGATCGCTCGGCTGCAGAAGCGCGACGATGCGCTCGTCCTCGCAGAGCACATCGACCTTGCGTTGCTCGTGCGGCGACACCACCGTGCCGCCCTTGACCAGGAGTCTCATCGTCGCCTCCATCGCCTCCAGAGGGTCACCATCATCTCACCTTTGCTTGCCCGGCGACATCAGAGGCCGGCATCTGCCGCGGATCGGCGCAGTCGCCAGGACCTCCACCGCGCGGGTCCCCCGCGCCGGTCTGTCGCGCCGGTCCCGCGCGGCAGACGGGCGCGCTTCTCGGCCGCGCGATCAGGAGCCGGCAGGAGCGGTCTCGGACGTCGGACCTGCCGCGACGACCTCGGCCGGCACACGACCTTCGTACTGGACGAAGTTGGCGCGGAAGTCGACGGCGAGCGCGGCGGCGGCGGCATCGTATGCCGCCGCGTCGCGCCACGTCTGGCGAGGGTCCAGCTTGTGCGCCGCCACGCCCCGGCAGCTCTGCGGGACCAGGACCCTGAAGACGGGGTGGGGAACGCAGCGCACGTCGTCGAGGGCGCCGTCGAGCGCCGCCTGGAGCAGACGCCGGGTGAAGGCGATGCTCATCCGCTCGCCGACGCCGTGCGGTCCGCCGCTCCATCCGGTATTGACCAGCCAGCAGCGCACATCGCCGGCCATCAGACGCTCACGCAGCATCGAGGCGTACACGACGGGGTCGCGCGGCATGAACGGGGCGCCGAAGCAGGTCGAGAAGGTCGGGGACGGCTCCTTGACGCCCGTCTCGGTCCCCGCGACCTTCGCCGTGAAGCCGGAGAGAAAGTGGTAGCTCGCCATCTCGGCGGTCAGCCTGGAGATGGGCGGCATGACGCCCATCGCGTCGCACGTGAGGAAGAACACGTTCTGCGGCGGGCCCGCGGTGCCTTCGATCGCCGCGTCGGGGATGTGGCTCACCGGGTAGGTGGCCCGCGTGTTCTCGGTCACCGAGTCGTCGGCCCAGCGGATCGACCTCGTCATCGGGTCGACGACCACGTTCTCGAGCACCGAGCCGAAGCGCAGCGCCTGGTAGATCTGCGGTTCCGCCTTCTCCGACAGCCTGATGACCTTGGCGTAGCAGCCGCCCTCGAAGTTGAAGATGCCGTACGTGCTCCAGCCGTGCTCGTCGTCCCCCACGAGACGCCGATGAGGGTCGGCAGACAGCGTGGTCTTGCCCGTCCCCGAGAGACCGAAGTAGAGGGCGACGTCGCCCTTGCGGCCGACGTTCGCCGAGCAGTGCAGGGGCAGCACGCCGCGCAACGGCAGGAGGTAGTTCATGATCGTGAAGACGGCCTTCTTCATCTCCCCCGCGTACAACGTGCCGAAGATCAACACCATCCGGCGGCTGAAGGAGATGCCGATGAACGCCGCCGAGCGCGTGCCGTCGACGTCGGGGTCGGCGTGCAAGGCACCGCAGTCGACGATCGTGAAGCCGGGGACGAAACCCTCCTCTTCGATGGGTATGGGCCGCAGAAAGAGCGTCTGGGCGAAGAGCGCGTGCCAAGCAGTGTCGGTGACGACCCTGATCGGCAGGCGGTAGGCCTTGTCGGCGCCTGCGTAGCCGTCGAACACGAAGACCTCGCGGTTGCGCAGGTAGGCGCTCGCCTTGCGCAGCATGTGGTCGAAGAGCTCCGCCGTGCACGGCTGGTTCACGTCGCTCCATGCGACGCCGTCCGCCTCGGGTTCGTCGACGAAGAAGCGGTCCGCCGGGGAGCGACCCGTCCTCGCGCCGGTCTGGACGACGAGGGCACCGTTGGCGGCGAGAACACCCTCTTGACGAGCCAGTGAACGCGCAGTCAGCTCCGCAGCCGGCAGGTTGCGGTGGACACTCCCCACCGTCACCCCGACGGCGTCGAGCTGCGCTCGCGCCTGCACGTTCTGCATCGTGGCCTCTGCCTCGCGGTGTCGCGGCTCAGGCCTTGCCGAGCACCAGGGCGAGCAGGGCCATGCGCACGTACATGCCGTACTCCATCTGCCGGAAGTAGGCGGCGCGCGGGTCCTTGTCGACCTCGACGCTGATCTCGTTCACCCTTGGCAGCGGGTGCATGACGATCATGTCCTTCTTGGCGTTCGCGAGCGTCCCGGGCGTGATGATGAACGCGTCCTTGACCTGCTCGTACTCGGCCGGGTCGGCGAAGCGCTCGCGCTGGATGCGGGTCACGTACAGGACGTCGGTGTCGGCCAGCACCTGGTCCAGGGTCTCGTGCTCGTCCTGCGACACGCCGGCTGCGGCGACGTCGTCCTTGACATCGTCGGGCATGCGGAGGATCGCCGGCGAGACGTAGTTGAGCTTGATGCCGTTGAACTTGGTGAGGAGGCGCGACAGGGAGTGCACGGTGCGGCCGTACTTGAGGTCACCCAGCATGGTCACCGTGAGGTCGTCGAGACGGCCGAGTTCCTCGCGGATGGTGAAGCTGTCGAGCAGCGCCTGGGTCGGATGCTCGCCGACCCCGTCGCCCGCGTTCAGCACAGGGATGCCGGCGTGCGCCGCAGCCTCGTCGGCCGACCCGACCTCGGGGTTGCGGATGACCATGACGTCGGCGTAGCAGCCGAGCGTGACGGCCGTGTCGCCGATGCTCTCGCCCTTCGCCACCGATGACGCCTTGGCCTCGTTGATCGGGATGACCTGCCCGCCGAGACGCTGCATCGCGGCCATGAAGGAGCACGACGTCCGCGTGGAGGGTTCGTAGAACATGTTGGCGAGCACCTTACCTTTGAGGAGCTCGTTGCCGCCCTGGCCAGCCACCATCTCGCGCATGGCATGGGCGACGCCGTGGACCTTGTCCACGTCGTCCCGGCTGAACTGCTTGACCGTCAGGATGTGCTTGCCGTACCAGGCGGCCTGCCGCTCTTCGGCGGTGCTGCTGTTCACAGTGAGCATGTGGCTCCCTTCTGCTCCGGTGCTGTCGTGTCGGTCGCGGTCGTCGTCTTCTCGGCCGGTGGCAGCCGGCTCCTTACCGGCCGTCGGGCAGGATGATCGTCCCCGTCTTGCCGGCGAGGGCGTCCACCGCCTTGTCGAGAGAGCTGATGATCGCGCGGCCGCCGGCGTCTTCGACGAACTTGATGGCCGAGGCCATTTTAGGTCCCATGCTGCCCGCCAGGAAGTGCCCCTGGGCGGCGAGCTCCTTGGCCTCGGCGACGCTCACCTGACCTATGGGCGCGGCCTTGTCGCTGCCGAAGTCGCGGAGGGCGTGCTCGACGTCGGTCAGCATCATGAACGTGTCCGCGCCCAGAGCCTGCGCCATCACCTCGCCGGCCCGGTCCTTGTCGATGACGGCCTCGAGCCCCGCGTAGTCGCCGTGACCGTCGACCATAACGGGGACACCTCCCCCTCCCGAAGCGATCACGATGATGCCCTGGGCGAGGATCTTGCCGATGGCCCTCACCTCGACGTTGGCGCTGGGAACGGGGGACGGCACGCAGCGCCGCCAGCCCTTCTCGACGTTGGGCTTGACCTGCTTGACGACGTACTCGGGGTGCTCGGCCTTGAGGGCCTTGGCCTCGGCCTCGGAGAGGAAGTTCCCGACCGGTTTCGACGCGGCGTCGCCGACGAACTCGGGATCGTCGGGGTCGACGAGCACCTGGTTGACCACGGCGATGACGTCCTTGTCGATGCCGTGCGCCTTCAGGTGCTTCTGCATGGTGTTCTGCAGCATGTAGCCGATCTGACCTTGCGTCATCGCCCCGATGACGTCGAGCGTCTGTACGGGGATCTCGTCCTTGGCCGCTTCCATCTGGGCGCTCAGGTTGCCCGACTGGGGCCCGTTGCCGTGGGTGACGGCGAGCCAGTCGTCCGGGCCGAACCGGGCCACGATGCCGGCAAGCTGTTCGGCCGCCATCTCGCAGTTCGCGAACTGCTCGGCGGTGGTCCCGGCCTCATGGGCCTGCTTGATGGCGTTGCCGCCGAGTGCGACGAGCAATCTCATGTGTCCCTCCATGACCCGGTAGCGCCGACCCGCTTCGGCGGGCTTCGTCGAAAGCGCCATCCTCTCACACTCGCTATATGTATAGCAAGGGGGGATGCGTGGGAAGGGGCGGGGTCGTTTGGCAGGAGGCGAGATCCTTTTGGGGCCGGGCCGTCGAGAGGATATGCTTCGGCGAGACGATGAAGAGGCCTGACGACCATCTGACAAGGGCGGAGCGCGGCAGGCTGATGCGCGCGCGGCTGTTGGAAGCGACGATCCAGTCGATCGCGCGTGACGGCATCTCCGGCGCCTCGATCGAGCGGATCACCGAGCTGGCCGGCGTCTCCCGCGGTCTGGTGCGCCACTACTACGGGAACAAGAGCCAGCTTCTGGTAGAGGCCTTCCAGTTGTTGGCCGACGACTTCCGCGGGATGCTGGGCATGCCGGGCTACGGTGGCCCGTTGCCCGGGGACGACGCGCAGGTGCGTCTGCGGCGGGCCATCGCGCCGATGTTCCAACGCATCAGGCGCGGCCGCGAGCACCAGTACGCCTGGTTCGGCTTCTGGGCGCTGGCGCGCAGCGACGCCGACATCGAGCTGATCAACCACACGCTGTACGAGGACGTCGTCGCGCACCTCGGGGCCCTGGTGGCCGCCGCCGCCGCCGAGCAGGGACGGGAGGTCGATGCGGCGGCGGCCGGAAGGGGTCTCGCGGCGATGGCCGAGGGCGCCTGGGTGCACTGCGTCATCGGCGTCAAGGGGGTCTCCATCGCCGAGGCGGAGCGGCTCTGTCTCGACTACGCGGCGCGTCTGCTCGGAGTGCCCGCCCTGCGCGAGACCGGCGGTTCCGCAGGCTGACGATCCGCAGCGGCTGCCGCCGTCAGGTCGTCCGGCACAGGTGCAGCAGGTCGGCGTAGACGCCGTACGCGGTCTGCGGCACCAGACCGTCCATCTCGGCGACGAGGACGTCGCCCATGAGGTCGGTGTGCAGCACGACGCCGAGCGCCTCCCCGCCGAGCGGCGCGAGCGGGTGGTCGATGTCGAGTTCCGTGGCGCGAACGCGGGCGCGGACCGGGCCGGCCGGCCGGCCGCTCGCGCTCTCGCGCCACACGCTCG
>CAZTMO010000005.1:16906-21129 GCA_964615105.1 uncultured Thermoleophilia bacterium | reverse complement strand
TGCGTCGAGAATGGAACGAGCGTCTACGGCGCCTCGCACGAGCGGCCGGCGCCCCTGAGTCCACGTCACCGCAGGCGGCCGGCACAGGCGACGAGACCGCGCTCACCGTGGGCCGCCCGACGCGAAGTTCGCGTCTGTGGGCGCTCCTTGACGTCGCCTTGTTGAAGCCCGGCGTCGTGATGCGCCATGAGCACCCGCGCTTCTCGCCGGCGTGACGTCGGCGCCCCGCCCATGAAGAGGGCGGCGGCCGTGGCATGGCCTCTCATGGCTGGACAGCCTGGCGCCGGATCGAGGCGCGACTGCGCATGGCTTGCCGGGGACGCGGGAATGCCGTATAACGGGACGTCCCCGGCGGCGGGGACCGACTTCGGTGGGGCATTAGCTCAGCTGGGAGAGCGCCTGGATCGCACCCAGGAGGTCAGCGGTTCGATTCCGCTATGCTCCACCACCCCTTTCTCCCGGCCGCCCGCGCACGCGTGCGCACTCGTTGATTTCGCGTCTGATCGGTGGGCGGGCCGCGCCCGATGCAGCGACACCGAGGAGGTCTGGCCATGGATGGAGCCATCGTTGGGAGGATCGGCGGCATCACCGGCGGCGTGATCGGGATCGCTGGTGGGATCGTCGGCACGAGAGCGTCGCTGAAGCGGGCGAAGACGCCCGCCGAGCGACGCCTGATCGTCCGCGCCAGCATCGCCGTCTGGGCCGCCGTCGCCGTCCTCGCGCTCGTGTTGATCCTCATGCTGGTCGGCACCCTTCCATACTGGGCCTACCTCGCCGTCCTGTGTGCGTTCTTCGTCGCCCTCGGGCCGGCGATCGCCCACTTCAACCGCCGCGAGCGTGATCTGCAACGCGGCGGCGGCGCGACGCTGACCGACCGCGAGCGGCGGAGATAGCCGCCGCGTCGTGGAATCCGTCCCGTGTCCCCTGTGCGGAAGGGGCGAGCGCCGCGCGATCGTGGCCGCCAGCGACAGACTCCGGCCGGGATCGACGACCCGGTACGAAGTCGTCCGCTGCGAGAACTGCGGCCTCGCGTTCACCGACCCTCGCCCGACGCCGCAGGAGATGCCCGCCTTCTACCCGCCGAGCTACGGCGGTCGCGAGGGCGAGCGTATGCTCGACCGCCTCGAGGGCGTCTATCGGCGACACCAGCAACGTGAGGTCGCGCACTGGCTGGCCGCGGTGCGACCGCGGCAGGGCCGTGTGCTTGACGTCGGGTGCGGCGCCGGCGACCTGCTCGCGGAGCTGCGCGCCGACGGCTGGGACGTGCGCGGTATCGAGCCGGCGCCTGAGGCGGCCGAGCTCGCCCGACGGCGTCACGGCCTGCGAGTGTGGAACGGGCGTTTCGAAGACGCGCCGCCCGCCGGTCGTTTCGACGTCGTGACGCTCGCCGGCGTGCTCGAGCATCTGCACGATCCGCTGGGCGCTCTCCGCAAGGCCGCGTCGCTGCTCGCTCCCGACGGCCTCGTCGCCGTGCTCTTCGTGCCCCGGCTGGATTCGGCCGAGGCGCGGCGCTTCGGCGCCCGCTGGCTCGCGTTCGACCTTCCGCGCCACCTCACGCACTTCGACGAAGCGAGCTTCACGCGCATGGCCGAGGCTGCGGGGCTGCGGATCGTCCGCCGCGAACCCTACTCGAGCCGGCACAGCGCCGCGCAGCTCGTCGGGTCGTTTGCGCCCGGCCTGCAGAAGCACCGCTTCTACCTCAAAGAGGGGGGCGACACTCCGACGATCACGGCGGACGACGAGAGCGCGGCGGGACGGCGGACCGGGGGCGCGGCGAGAGCGGCGCGCGGACGCGCCGCGACCCCGCTCGCGCCGCTCGCCCGACGCGCCGCCTTTCTTGCACTGACCACGGTCGCACGGCCGTGGTGCCGCCTCGAAGCGGCGCGAGGACGCGGCGCCGTCTGCTCGTACTTCCTCCAGCCTAAGAGCTGACGTCCTCGCCGTCGTCGATCCCTACGTCGGTGAGCTGCACCATGGGCGCCGTGGGATCAAAGCGAATCGCCGTGGACCCGCACTGCGGGCAGGTGGGACGTTGGGCATCGGTCGAGAACTCGTCGCTGCACTTCAGGCACGTCGCCGCGACAGGCTTCCACTCGAGGTGCAGCTTCGCCCCCTTGAACAGTGCGTCCTCCCCGGCCAGCATCTCGAAGTACATCTCGATGGAGTCGAACGTGAAGTCCGCCGCCGGCGTCATCGTGAGATAGAGGTCGCTGACCTTGCGCGCCCCGTTCGCCACCGCCACCTCGCGGGCGCGGTCGATGATGCCCTGCGTGATGCCGAGCTCGTGCACGATCCTTCCTCCTTCGCCCTGTGCGTCGCCGTCCTTGCGTCCGAGCGGGCTCCGTCAGCCCGGCACGCGACCGTCGCCTCGACAGGCGATCGACGCATCAATCATAGCCGCGACCCGGCCCGACTGTCCCCGGCGACAGGCGACACCCGGACCGAAGCGCGGAACTCGGCGTCGTTGGGACGGATATCGACGAGATACAGCTCATCAGGCGGCCTTGAGCGACGAATATCGTCACCGCAGACGCTTGTCGGCCGCCGTTCGGTCTGATACAACCCGAGCACCGAACACGGCTCCGCGGCGTGAGCTGCGCCGCGTGCCCACGAGTCGTCCCTGCGCGATCGGCACCCCGGTCGCTGGTGGGACCGCGAGGAGGAGAAAGCTCATGAAAGTACTCATCGTCGGCGCCGGCATGCAGGGCCAGGTCCTCACCTGGAACCTGGGCCGCAACCCGGCCGTCACCGAGATCCTGGTCGCCGACTACGACGAGGCGCGGGCGAAGTTCGTCGCCGGCCAGGTCGGCAACGGCAAGGCGACCGGCGCCTTCATCGACGCCTCGGACGTCGATGCCGTCGCCAAGGCCGGCGCCGGCGCGAAGCTCATCGTCAATGCTGTGGTGCCGGAGTTCAACATGGCGATCATGAGCGCGTGTCTCAAGGCCGGCGCCGCGTATCTCGACATGGCCTCAGGCCAGACGCGCACCAAGACCATCGACGAGGCGTACCTCGAGCAGATGACGCTGGCTGACGACTTCGCCAAGGCCGGCATCACCGCTCTGCTCAGCACCGGCATGGATCCGGGTGTGACCAACACCTTCGCCGGCATGGGCTACCAGGACCTCGACAAGTGCTTCGAGATCCGCATCAAGGACTACGCCCTCTTCGACAGCCCCGTGCCGCTGCAGGTGTGGAGCCAGGAGACGTACTACACCGACTGCGCGCAACCTCCGCTGCTCTACGAGGACAACGAGTACAAACGCGTCGAGATCTTCGGCCGCCGCGAGAAGTACATGTTCCCCGAGCCGTTCGGTCTCGGCACCGTGATCTGCCACGACCATGAGGAGGTCACGACTCTGCCGCGGCTCCTCCCCGCGAAGTGGGGCGAGAAGGGCCTCCGCTACGTCGACTTCAAGATGGGTGGCGACCCGGACGGCGCCGCCGTCGACGCGGACCTCGCCCTCGTAGGCTCGGGCATGACAAGCAAGTACCCCGTCAAGCTCAAGGACGGCAGCGAGGTCCGGCCGATCGACGTGTTCGTCGCCACGCTGCCGCCCAACCCCCCGGCGGACGAGCTCGCGAAACTGGCGCTGGCCGGCGAGATCACCGATTTCGGCGTCGTCACCGTCGACTGCATCGGCGAGAAGAACGGCAAGCCTGCGAGTGTCAGCTTCAACATCTTCCCGCCCGACATCAAGTGGGTGAACGGGCAGATCCCCGGCGCGACCTGCGTGAGCTACGGGACGAGCACCCCGGCCAGCATCTACGCCGAGTTCATCGTCGAGGACAAGATCACCGACAAGGGGATCCTCTGCCCCGAGATCCTACCGCGCACCGTGCAGGACGCGTTCTGCGCCGAGTGCGTGAAGCGCAACATGCCGATCACGAGGACCGACACGGCGCACATCGCCTGACGACACGTTTTCGCCGTGGGGGCGGGGCGGGCGCTCGCGCCCGCCCCGCCCCCACGGACCGTCCGGCCCAGTCCGGCTTGGCGTCGCAGGCGGCCGCCGGCCGGCCGACGCCTACTCGCGCAACTCTTTCGCGTACGCTTCGTCGCGGCGCTCGACGCGCATCCCGGCCCTGAGGTAGAGGGCGAGCGCCCCGGTCGGGTTCTGCGCGTCCACCCCCAGCCGCACCTTGCGGAAGCCTCGCTCGTGGGCGAGCGCGAAGGCTCGCGTCAGCAGCGCGAGACCAAGGCCGCACCCTCGCCACCGGCG
>CAZTMO010000005.1:0-16806 GCA_964615105.1 uncultured Thermoleophilia bacterium | reverse complement strand
GCGCGAAGGCTCGCGTCAGCAGCGCGAGACCAAGGCCGCACCCTCGCCACCGGCGGCGCACGGAGAGGGAGTCCACGTATACCTCGGCTTGATCCGTGAAGGCCAGCGTCTCCCCGGCGACCTCGTCCCCCGCCCAGGCGACCAGCCACAGCGACGGCTCGAACCTCGGGTGGTCGACGCAGTCCAAGCGCCACTGCTCCATCGTCGAGGGGCTGAACAGGAAGTGGTCGGCGTACGCCTCCTCCGTCGCGGCGTAGAGCGCGTCTTCGTCGCGCCCGGACACGAACGGGCGAAGCTCCACCCCGGCAGGAACCGGCGACGTCGCGGGCGTCCGTTCCCCGAGATCGAGGCGCATAAGGTACGCCTCACGGACGACCCGAAAACCGCGCTCGAGGAGTGCCGCCCGGCGGCTCAACCTGGCATCGTCACACCAGACGTACAGACGCGGCGTGACCTCCCCGACCTTGCCGGTCACGAGGGCGGCGGCGCGGCGCTCGACGGCGTCGAGCAGCGCGCCGCCGACGCCCCTCGTCTCATGTGCGGGGTGCACAAAGAGGTCCGCGTTCCCCTGCGCGGTGTCCGGCCAGAAGAGAGCGGCGAAGCCCGCGATCTCGCCGTCCGGCGCCTCCACGACCCACGTGTTCGCGGCGAGGTCCATGCGGGGGTCGCGGCACGCGACCGCGACCTCGAGCTCGCCGCGGCGCGGCTCGCCCATGAGGGCGGCCTGCGCCGCATCGACGACGACCTGGGCTGCCCCGACGTCCCGGGGCAGGGTGCCACGCAGCGTGTAGCCGTCGGCCAGCATGTACAGAGGATACTCTCCGCGCGCGGCTTCAGGTTGCGGCGCCGGCAGCGTCCGCAGCGACACCGCAATACCGCATCGCAGTGACGATCAGGGCCCGCGCCGCGCGCACGACTTCGTCCACCGAGACGGACTCGTCCGGCATGTGACACTCGCGCACGTCACCCGGCCCGAAGAGCACGGCGGGCATGCGCCCGACGCTCACGAGCAGACGCATGTCCGAGCCGTACGTGACACCCGCAAGCCGCGGCGTCTCTCCGAGAGCGGCCGCGCTCGACGCGACCAGCGTCCGCGCGAGCGGGTCGCCGGGATCGGTCACGGCCGGCGCGAAGCGCCCTCCCCACCACTCGACGCGCGGAGGATGCCCGTACAGCCAACCGTCACCCCGGGCGGCGACGTCGATCGCCTTCTCGAACGAACGCCGGGCGGCGGCCTCGTCCTCGCCTGGGGCGACTCCGAAGCGTCCTTCGCAGACGAGGCGCTCCGGGACACTCGAGGCCCAGTCGCCGGCGCGCAGCGTGCCCACCTCGATCGGCCACGGGAGCTGATGGGCCGCGAACAACGGCGACCCGGGGTCGCCGGCCACGCCCGCCGCCCCCGGCCGAAGGCCGCAGCGAACCGCTTCGAGCTCGCGCATCGCGGCGAACAGCGGCACGAACTTCTCGACGGCGCTGACGCCCTCGGCGCGCACCGAGCCGTGAGCCGCGCGCCCCTCCACGGTCAGGCGAAACATGAGCGAGCCGGCGCTCGTCGTCACGATGTCGAGCCCCGTCGGCTCGGTGACGATCGCGCCGTCAGCGGTATGGCCGCGCAGCAGGGTCGCGAGCGTCCCGAGGCCGCCGTCCTCCTCCCCGACGACGGACGCCACCCGCACGCGGCCGCACAGAGGGACCCCGGCGTCACGCAGGGCCTTCGCGGCGAACAGCGCCGCGCACAGCCCGCCTTTCATGTCGCAGGCCCCGCGACCATAGACGCGGCCGTCGTGCAGCGCCCCCTTCCACGGGTCCATCGACCACGCAGAGAGCTCACCTGCCGGCACGACATCGATGTGTCCGTCCAGGATGAGGTCTCGACCCCCGTCGTGCTTCGTCGTCGGACCGACCCACCCGACCACTCCGACCGCCTCGTCCCTCTCGACCTCACAGGAGAAGTCGGCGTGCGCGGCGGTCGCGGCGAGGTCGATGTCCCACTGGTCGACGGCGAAGCCCTCGGCGCGCATCCACCCGGCGACGCGGTGCTGCGCCGCCGACTCTTCGCCGTCGAGACTCGGGACGGCGATGAGCTCGCGCAGCAAAGCCGTGATGCCGGCCCCGTCGAGGGCGGCGACGGCGGCACGTTCCGCCTGACTCAAGTCGCCCGCCGGCATCCCGGCTTCGCCAGCGTCGTGGACCGCGTCCACGCGACTCATGCGGGGTCGCGAAGGACCGGCCGCGTGAGGCACGAGGGTCCGCCTTCGGCCTTGAACGAAAGCTCCGCTCCGGGGAAGGTGACCACCTCGCACCCCTCCGCTTCGAGCAGACGGCGGGTCACAGGGTTCTTGTCGAGCATGATGCAGCGTCGTGGCGCCACCGCCAGGACGTTGGTCGCCTGATAGTTGAGGAACTCCTCTTCGGGGGTCCGGAGCACGCGCACCCCGCGACGGAGCAGCTCGGTCCAGAGGGCCACGGGCATGAGGGGCGCAAAGGCGACCGCCAGGTCGACGTCGACGAGGTGAACGAGGCTCAGCAGATGGAGGCACGCGTCCGCCCCGGCGAAGCACGGCAGATCGTAGCTGAGGACGTCGACGCCCAGCGGCGACAACAGCGCCCTGAGTTGACGAACGCCCTCCTCGTTGGTGCGAAAGCCGCGTCCCACGGCGAGCGTGTCGTGGTCGAGCCAGAGGGTGTCGCCGCCCTCGACGCGCCCATCGCCCTCGATGCGTCCGTGCAGCGGCACGCCGTGACGCTCGAGACAGCGACCGAGCGCCTCCTCCTCACCACGGCGCAACGCCTTGCCCATACTGAGGAGCAGGGCGCCGACGTCGGTGACCAGCGCAGGGTCGAAAACGAACACGGCGTCCGCATGCCCGGGGAGCGGCTCGTCGTGGAAGAGGACCTCGACCTCCCACGCGCGCAAGGCCTCGACGAGCTCGTCGTGGGCAGCACGCGCCCGACCGAGGTCGATCGACGCCGCGTAATGCCAGCGCGCGGGGTCGGCGGCGGCCAGCGCTTCGTCGGGCCGCCGCACGACGACCCGGCGCAACCGACCGACCATGCCTTGGGCTCCGTACTCACGTGTCACTGCACTGCCCCCAGCGCGAGTCTTCCGCCCCCGCCGGGGCGCGTCGGGCGAGAGCCCGGCCCGGCACGTCAATCGCCGTGGATCTTGCGGCGCCAAGGCCCCCACGTCGAGGGCCGGCCGACGTCGACGTACTGATGGACCGGCTTGCCCTCGCGCTCTTTCAGGACCAGCAGGCCGTCGGCGTCGACCACGTCGACGGCATCGGCCTGCATGGCGGCGAAGAGGCTGACCACCCCGACGGCGTCGGCCTGGCCGCCGAGCTCGTCGACGGTCAGCGTGAAGTTGCTCAGCAGCCGTCCCCACGTGACGGTGAGGCGGTCCCAGGTGAGGTCGACCCGCTGGCCGCGGACGAGGAGGGCGATGCTCGTGTCGTCGACGGCCGCGATGCGCGCCTTGCCGCGCCAGAAGACGAGCGGAAGCTCCTGACCCACCATGTCCCTGGTGCGGTACTTCATCGTCTCGATGGAGATCATCCGTCCTCCTTCAGGTGCCGCACCCAGTCTATCCCCGTCAACGCGGCCGAGGCACGAAGCCGAGGCGCTCGTGGACCTTGGCGAGCGTGCGCGCGGCGATCGACTCGGCCACCTCGGCGCCGCGCTCGAGCACGGCGAGCGTGTACGCCTTGTCGGCCTCGAGCTCGCGCATCCTTGCCTGGAACGGCGCCAGCGCCTCGACGACCACCTCGCCGAGGTCGGTCTTGAACTCCGCGTAGCCCTTGCCGGCGTAGCGCTCGACGATCGTCTCGACAGGCTCGCGGGTCAGCGCCGAGTAGATCGTCAGCAGGTTCGAGAGCGCCGGCTTGTCCTCCCCCGGGCGCACCTCCGTGCCCGAGTCGGTCACGGCGCGTCTTACTTTGCGCCGGATGACGTCGGGCGGGTCCATGAGGGCGATGTAGTTGTACTCGGACCCGGCGCTCTTGCTCATCTTCTTCGCCGGGTCGTCGAGGCCCATGATGCGGGCGGCGTCGCCGGGGATGACCGGGTCGGGCACGACGAACGTCTTGCCGAAGGCGTTGTTGAAGCGCTCGGCCAGGTCGCGCGTGAGCTCGACGTGCTGCTTCTGGTCCTCCCCCACCGGGACAGCGTCGGCGCGATACAGCAGGATGTCGGCAGCCATGAGCACCGGGTAGTCGAAGAGCCCGACGCCGATGCTCTCGCCTTCGACCCCGCCCGTCTTGTCCTTGAACTGCGTCATGCGGCGTAGCTCGCCCATGTAGGCGACCGTGTTGAGTATCCACGCGAGCTCGCTGTGCTGCGGCACGTGCGACTGGACGATGACGATGGACCGCTCGGGGTCGACACCGGCAGCGAGGAACGTGTTGGCGACGTCGATCGTGTTGCGGCGGAGCTCGGCGCGCTGCTGGCGCACGGTGATCGCATGCAGATCGACGACGCAGTAGACGCAGTCGTGCGTCTCCTGCATGGCGACGTACCCGCGCAGGGCGCCGAGCAAGTTCCCCAGATGCAAGGCGCCCGTCGGCTGCGTGCCGGAGAAGACGCGCGGCCGGCGCGGTGGCCTCGCCTCGACAGAGGCGTGGGTGTCGGGCTGCTCGCTCACGAGCCCGAAGTCTAGCGAAGGCCGGACGGGGCGGCCAGCCGGGGCCGGCCGGAGGCCGGGCCCGCCCCGGCCGCCCGTGCTCGTGCCCCCCTCACGCCGGGAAGCAGCGCCCGGGGCGTTCTGGGCTCAGCCCCATGGAGGGGCTATGCCGCGCCGCAGCTCGTCCGCCCCGTGCCGGTCGTCGAGCGCTCCGTCGAGCGACGCGGCGGCGAGCACGACGAGCGCCGCGAGCGCTACCAGCGCGCCGAGCGCGACGTTGCGCGCCCTGCGTCGCTCGACCGGCGGCCCGCTGCCGTCGTCCCGCCGTCGCAGGCTGCGGAACAGCAAGCAGGCGATCGCGGCGTACATACCGATGGCGATCGCCTGCGCCCACCACGAGGTCATGGCATCGTTGACGATCTCCACCAAGGTCTGGTCGCTCCCGCCCGAGCTGCCGGGGGACCATCGGAGTTGCCCCTCGGCGAACACGAGCGACGCGATCCGCAGCGCCCCACGGTCCATCACACGCCTCCTCACCGCCGACGCCCGCGGTCTGGTCCCGCGCGCACCGTTCGCTTCAATAGTACGCCTCGTTTCGCGCACGTCCACTCGCCACCGTCGGCCGCCGTCATGTTGCGGCGCGACGGCCCGGAATGCTACTGTCACCCCAAACGGAGGACCCCGGCTGACGGCCGCGCGAGAGCCCGCGGGCACCCTGCCTGGCGGGCGCCGAAGGGGCAAGGCGACGCCGGATGCGGCGCCGAAACTCTCAGGCAACCGGAGCGCGGCCCGACGGGTCCCTGGAGCCATGCGGCGCCGGCCGATGCAGCCGTGCCGGCGCCCAAGCGGACAGGGTGATGGGACACATCGCCCTGTCCTCCGCGCTTAAGGAGGCATGAGCCATGACCGCCGGGACACCGCCGTTCGCCGACCGCGTCGCACGCCTTGGCACCGAGACGGCCTTCGCCGTGGGCGCCGAGTGCGCCGCCTGGGCCGCAAGAGGCAACAAGGTCTACCCCTTCCACCTCGGCGATATCGACCTCGCCACCCCGCGCAACGTCGTCGAGGCGGCCGAGCGCGCCATCGCCGACGGCAAGACGGGGTACTGCCCCAACGGCGGCATCCCGGAGTTGCGCGAGGCGCTCGCCGGCGAGGTCTCGGCGACGCACGGCGTGGCCTACGGCCCCGAGAACGTCGCCGTGCAGCCGGGCGGCAAGCCCGTCATCAGCAAGTTCCTGCTCGCCCTCATGGACCCCGGCGACGAGGTCCTCTACCCGAACCCGGGTTTTCCCATCTACGAGTCGCAGATCCGGTTCCTCGGGGGAGTCCCCAAGCCGTACGGGTTCGTCCCGGGTGAGAAGAACTTCCTCCTCGACTTCGCGGCCATCGAGGCCGCGATCACGCCGCGCACCAAGCTGCTTATCTTCAACGACCTCCACAACCCGACGGGCGCGGAGAGCCCCGACGGCGAGCGCGAAGCGCTCGCGGAGCTCGCCCGCAAGCACGATCTCTACGTCCTCTCGGACGAGGCGTACTGGGACATCCGCTACTCGGGGCAGAGCAGGTCGATCGCCTCGCTCCCCGGCATGCAGGAGCGCACCGTCATCCTCTACACCTTCAGCAAGAAGTTCGCGATGACGGGCTGGCGGCTCGGGGGCGCGATCGGGCCGAAGGAGCTGATCGCGGTGATCGCCACCATGAACGTGAATCAGGAGTCGTGCACCAGCCACTTCATCCAATGGGCCGGAGTCGAGGCGCTGACCGGCGACCAGAGCGGCGCCCGGGAGATCCTGGCCGCCCTGCGTGAGCGGCGCGACGCCGCCGTGCGCGGGCTGAACGCGATCGACGGCGTGTCCTGCTACTCGCCCGAGGCCACGTTCTACCTGTTCCCCGATTTCACCGAGGTGATGGAGCGCAAAGGCTTCGCCAGCTACGACGAGCTGCGCACGGAAGCCCTCGAGAAGACCGGCGTTTCGTTCTGCACCCGCCTGCACTTCGGCAGTGAGCTCCCGGGGGAGACGCGCCGCTACGCGCGCTTCGCCTATTCCGGCATCCCGGTCGACAGGATCGAACAAGGGCTCGCCGGCCTCAAGGACTGGGCAGAGCAGTGAGCGGCGCAAACGCACACGACGTGAACGCGCCGGGCGGAGCCTTGCGCCGCACGCCGCTCTACGACCGCCACGTCGCCGCCGGCGCCAAGCTCGTCGACTTCGCCGGCTGGGAGATGCCCGTGCAGTACCCGGCGGGGATCATCGCCGAGCACCTCGCGACACGCCGCGCCGCCGGCCTGTTCGACGTCTCGCATATGGGACGCTTCGTGGTCGGCGGGCGCGGCGCCGTCCCCTTCTTGCAGCACGTCCTCACCAACAACTGCGAGGCGCTCGACCCGCTGCAGGCGCAGTACACGATCGTCCCGACCGAGACCGGCGGCGCGGTCGACGACGCCTACCTGTACCGGTTCGTCGAGGACGAGTTCCTGCTCGTCGTCAACGCCGCAAACCGCGAGAAGGACTGGGCGCACTTCCAGCGCTTCGCCCCGGCCTTCGACGACCTGCGTCTCGAGGACCGCTCCGCGGAGACCGCGATGCTCGCCCTGCAGGGCAAGACGGCGCGCGAGATCCTCGCCGGCCTGCTCGCCTCGGGCCGCCTGCCGGAACCGCTGCGCAACGAGCTGAGCGTCGTGACGCTGCGGGTCGACGGGGCGGGCGGGGCCGCCGGCGGCGGCGGGACCCGCCCCGTCGAGGTCCGCGTCGGACGCACCGGCTACACGGGCGAGCCGCTGTCGTTCGAGCTCTTCGTCGCCGCCGGCGACGCGCCGGCCCTGTGGGGCGCCTTGCTGGCGGCGGGCGCCGAGCCTGTCGGTCTCGGCGCCCGCGACACGCTGCGCCTCGAGGCCGGCCTGCCGCTCTACGGGCACGAACTCGGCGTCGACCCCGAGGGCGAAGAGATCCCCATCATGAGCTGCCCGCTGGCCTCGTTCGCGGTCAGCTTCTCACCGCGCAAGGGCGACTACGTCGGCCGCGAGGCGCTCACGCGGCAACATCGCGCCTACGGGCGCATCCTCGTGCGCGACTGGTCGCTCAACGACGACCTGCCGCGCATGACGCGCCCGGTCGCGATCACCGGCCGCGGCATCGCCCGCGAGGGCGCGGCGGTGTATCGCGACGGCGAGCGCGTCGGCTGGGTCACGAGCGGCACCGCCGTCCCGTACTGGGGCGTCGAGGGCGAGGGGCTCTGCTCGCTGCAGACCGACGAGCACCACCTGCGCTCGATCGCCCTCGCCTACGTCGACAGCACCATCGTCGAGGACGACGAGGTCGAGGTCGACGTGCGCGGCAAACGTGTCCCCGCCCTCGTCGTTCCCTACCACCTGCGCAGCGATGCCCCGCCGTGCGCGCGCGCCATCGTCTGGGACTACACGCCGCAGCTGCCCGAGCTGGAGGGCGGGGAGGCGGGCGAGAAGGCCTTGCGCCTCATCGCCCGCGCCATCGACAACCACGAGTGGCGCCAGTCCCGCTGCGTCGACCTCATCCCCTCGGAGATGACGGCCTCGCCGCTGGCCCGACTGCTGAGCGTCAGCGACCCGGCGTTCCGCTACGCCGAGCACAGAAAGACCGAGGCCTTCTACGACATGGAGGTCTTCTACTACCAGGGGACCGGGTTCATCCACGAGGTCGAGCGCCTGCTGGTGCAGGAGCTGCGCGCTTACCTCGGGTGCGCCGAGGTCGAGACGCGCGTCATCAGCGGCCAGATGGCCAACGCCGCCGTCTTCAGCGCCCTCGTCGACTACCTGAACCGCGGCGACCGCAAGGCCGAGCCGCGGCGCATCGCCAAGGTGATCAACAACCACATCGGCAAGGGCGGTCACCTGAGCGCGCAACCGATGGGCGCGCTCAGGGACTTCGTCGCCCGCGACCCGCGCACGGAGCTGCCGGCAGTGGTCGACATCCCCGTCCTCCCTGAGAACCCGTACCGGGCCGACGTACCGGCGCTGCTCGACCTCATCGAGAAGGAACGGCCCGAGCTGATCATCCTCGGCAAGAGCATGGTGCTGCACCCGGAGCCGGTCGACGAAGTCAGGACCTTCCTCGACGAGATCGGTTCGCGGGCCGTGCTGATGTACGACATGGCGCACGTGCTCGGGCTCGTCGGCCCCCACTTCCAGGATCCCTTCGCCGCGGGCGCCGACGTCGTCACCGGCTCGACCCACAAGACGTTCTTCGGGACCCAGCGCGGCATCATCGGCGGACGCTGGCGGGAGCCGGAGGAAAAGTGGGAGCTCTGGGAGGCGATCGAGCGCCGCACCTTCCCCGGCTCGGTGTCGAACCATCATCTCGGCAGTCTGCTCGGCCTGTTGCTCGCGGCCTACGAGATGAACCACTTCAAGGACGCCTACCAGCGCGCCGTGATCGCCAACGCCAAGGCGTTCGCGCGCGCGCTGGTAGACGCCGGTCTCGACGTCGCCGGCGACCCTGCCGTCGACTACACCGAGACGCACCAGGTCATCCTGAACGTCGGGTACGGCTTGGGTCCGGACGTGGCCGGCCGACTCGAGGCGAACAACATCATCTGCAACTATCAGGCGACACCCGACGAAGAGAGCTTCACGGCCGCCGGCGGCCTCCGCCTGGGAGTCTCCGAGATGACCCGCTTCGGGATGGGGCCGGAGGACTTTCGCGCGGTCGCGGAGCTCATGGCTGAGGTCATCGTCCGCGGCCGGGCCGTCGGCGACGAGGTCGCCGCCCTGCGCGGCCGCTTCACCGAGATCGGCTACACGTTCACGGGCGACGAGTTCGCCCCGCTGGTCAGCAGGCTGCACGAGCTCATCTGACCTGCGGCCCGGGGCGGAGCGGCGCGCCCGCGCGCCGCTCCGCCCCGGCCTCATGCGTGCGATAAGCTGAGCGTGTGAGCATCGACATCCTCATCGCCGGCGCGACCGTCGTCGACGGGACGGGCGCCCCCCGTTTTGTCGCTGACGTCGCCGTCGCCGGTGACCGTGTCGTCGAGGTGCGCCGCCTCAGCGGCGGGGCCGACGCCGCAGGGACGGCGGACACAGCGTCGCCAGTGACCGAAGCGCCTCCCGCCGCGCGGACCATCGCCGGTGCGGGCCTCGTCCTCGCACCCGGCTTCATCGACGTGCATACCCACTCCGACCTCGCGCCGTTCACCGACGTGACCATGGACAGCGCGCTCTGTCAGGGCGTGACGACCGTGGTGGTCGGCAACTGCGGCATGTCGCCATGGCCGCGCGCAGGGCTGGCGGCCATGGCCTCGCTCTTCAGCACGCCGGTCGAGGCGCTGCCGCCGTGGGACGAGTTCGGCGACTACCTGGACGCGATCGACGCCGCGAGGCCGGCGTGCAACGTGGCGGCGCTCGTGGGGTTCGGCAGCCTGCGGACGCAGGTGATGGGCAACGAGCGCCGACCCGCCACGCCGGCGGAGACTGCGGAGATGCGCCGGCTGCTCGGCGACGCCATGCAAGCCGGCGCCTTCGGCATGTCCAGCGGGCTCATCTACGTGCCTGATATGTACGCCACGGCCGAGGAGGTCGGTGACGTCGTGGCCGGGGCGGCTCCGTTCGGGGGCCTCTACACCACGCACATGCGGGCCGAAGGCCATCTCGTCTTCGACGCCCTGCGGGAGGCCGCCGAGATCGCCCGGCGCGGCGGTGTGCACCCCCATGTCAGTCACCTCAAGCTCGAAGGCCGGCGCACATGGGGCCGCCACGACGAGCTCCTCGCCCTGCTCGACGAGGGCGGCGCGAGCGGCGACCAGTATCCCTACGCGGCATGGGAGACCGATCTTTCCAGCTTCTTGCCGATGTGGGCGCCGGTCGGCCGGCTTGAGGACCTCGTCGCCGACCCCGAGACTCGCGCACGCCTCGTGCGCGTCGTCGAAGAGGGCGAGCTGGGCTGGGAGAGCTCCGTCGCCGACTCGGGTTGGGACCGCATCGTGCTCGAGACGCGCGATCCCCAGCTCGCCGACCGCGACATGGCCGCTGTGGCCGCCGAGCGCGATATGGCGCCCGTCGATCTCATGTTCGACCTCCTGCGCGAGGACCCGGAGGTCACCGTCCGGGGCCACACCATGGACGAGGACGATGTGCGCGCCATCGTCGCTCGGCCCGACATCATGGTCGGCTCCGACGGCATGGCGGTCGCACCCGGTGGCCCCCTGTGGCGCACGCCGCTGCACCCGCGCAGCTACGGGACCTTCCCGCGCGTGCTCGGCCGCTACGTGCGCGAGGCCGAGTTGCTGTCGCTGGAGACCGCCGTTCGCAAGATGACCGCGCTTTCCGCCGACACCTTCGGTCTGAGCGGGCGCGGCCGCGTCACCGAGGGCGCGGTGGCCGACCTCGTGCTCTTCGACCCCGCGACTGTCGTCGACGGCGCCCGGTTCGGCGACGCCCACCGGTACCCCGAGGGCGTCGCCGTGGTGATCGTCGGCGGCCGTGTCGCCTGGGACGGCGCGCGCGGCGATCGCGCCGGGCGCGCCGTCCGACACGCCTGAGGCGGCCGCTTCGTGGCCGCCGTCGTCCTCGCCCTTCTCGCCAGTCTCGGTTGGGGTTGCTCGGACTTCCTCGGCGGCCTGCGCACGCGAAGCCTGCCGCTGCGCGCCGTCGCCGGCGGGATGTTCGCCGGCGGCCTGCTCACGGCGATCGCCGCCGTCGCCATCCGCGGAGCGGCGTACCCCGGCAGTGGGTTCCTCGTCGCCGCCCTCGTGGCCGGCTTCTGCAGCCTGGTCGCAGTCAGCAGCCTCTACAAAGCGCTGGCCATCGGCTCCATGAGCATCGTGGCGCCGATCAACGCCGCATACCCCATCGTGCCCGTCATCTACGGCCTCGCACAAGGAGAGCGGCCGAGTGTCACGCAGTTGGTCGGCATGGCGCTGGTCGTCGGTGGGGTGATCGTCGCTTCTTACGTGCGTGAGCACGCGCTCGTCGTACCCATGCCGGACGTCGGCGTCGGCGTGGCGATCGCATCCACGGGCGTCGAACGCGATCCGGCCGGCGCTTCGCCGGGCTCCGACGCTGCCGTGCACGCGGGGACAGACCCGGCGCGGCACCAGCCTCGCGTGATGGCCAGCCTCGTCCTCGCCGTCGTCGCGACGCTCGCCAGCGGCTGCGTGCTCACGGCGCTGAGCTCGGCCGCCCAGACCGACCCCTACTGGGGGCTCATCGTGGTGCGCGCCGTGGCTCTCGTGGGGATGCTCGCGATCGTCGCCGCCTCGCGGTCGGGGTTCGGCGTTCGCCCCGCGCAGGTGCCTCTGCTGCTCGGTATCGGCGCCCTCGACACCGTCGCCACCGGGTTCTTCGCCGTCGCCACGACCTACGGGTACCTGAGCGTCGTATCGGTGATCGCGGCCCTCTTCCCGCTCGGCACGATGGCGCTCGCGGCCTTCTTCCTGCACGAGCGCCTGAAGGCATACCAGTACGCGGGCGTCGCCGCCGCCCTGACGGGAGTCACGCTCGTGGCGCTCGGATGAAGCGCGGGACCCTGAGAGGCGCCACGCTGCTGGCGCTCGGGTAGCGGGACTCAGGAGGCGGAGGGGGCGCGGGGCGGCCGGCGCGCAGCGCCGGCCGCCCCGCGCCCCACGGCTCAGCCGGCTTCGATCTCCTCGTCGGTCGCGCCGCTGTCGCTCACGACCATGCGGGCGACGGCGCTGACGACGTCGCCTTCGCGCATGTTCATGACGCGCACTCCCGTGGCCGTGCGGCTCTGGCGACTGATGCCGTCGGCACGCATACGGATGACGACACCGTCGCGACTCTGCAACATGACCTCGTGGTTCTCTCGCACGATGCGCACGCCGACGAGGTAGCCCTTGACGTCGGTGAGCTTGATCGCGATGACGCCCTGGCCGCCGCGGCCCTGCACGCGCCACTCACTGATCGGCGTGCGCTTGCCGTAGCCGGCGTCGGTGATGAGGAACAGGTCGCTGTCGTCGCGGGCGATGTCCATGCTGATGACCTCGTCGCCCTTGCGCAGGCGCATGCCGTGGACCCCGGCGGTGTTGCGCCCCGTGGGGCGCACGTCGCTCTCGTGGAAGCGGATGCCCTGCCCGAGACGGCTCACCATGATGATGTCGTCGTCGCCGCTCGTGTGGCGGACGGCCATGAGTTCGTCGCCCTCGCGGATGTCGATGGCGATGATGCCGTCGGCCTTGAGCGGCGTGTTGTACGAGCCGAAGAGGGTCTTCTTCACGATACCCTTACGCGTGCCGAAGATGAGGTACTTGCCCTCGCTGACGTCGAAGTCGCGCGTCGCGATGACGGCGCACACCTTTTCGTCTTGCCGCAGCGGCAGAAGGTTGGCGAGGTGCTTGCCGCGCGCGTTGCGCCCGGCCAGGGGCAGCTCGTGGACCTTGAGGCGGTAGACCTTGCCGACGCTGCTGAAGAAGAGCAGGAAGTGGTGCGTGCTCGTGATGAAGAGATGGTCGACCTCGTCCTCTTCTTTGAGCTCCATGCCGGAGACCCCTACGCCCCCGCGTCGCTGCTGGCGGTAGGTCGCCACGGGAAGCCGCTTGACGTACCCCGTCTTCGTGATCGTGATCGCCATCTGCTCTTCGGCGATGAGGTCCTCGAGGTCGATCTCGCCCTCGTCGGGTACGATCTCGGTGCGCCGATCGTCGTTGAAAAGGCGCTTCACCTCGAGCAGCTCGTTCTTGATGACGCCGTAGATGGCGACCTCGTCGCCGAGCAGCTCGCGCAGCTCCTTGATGCGCGCGAGCAACCCGGCGTGCTCTTCTTTGACCTTCTCGCGCTCGAGGCTGGTGAGCTTCTGCAGGCGAAGGTCGAGGATCGCCTGCGCCTGTGGCTGCGTGAGCTCGAAGGTGTCCATGAGCGCCGTGCGCGCCGTGTCGACGTCGGCCGCCTTGCGGATGATGGCGATGATCGCGTCGAGGTTGTCGAGCGCGACCAGCAGCCCCTCGAGGATGTGCGCCCGCGTCTCGGCCCTGTCGAGCTCGAACTTGGTCCGCCGGATGACGATGTCTTTCTGGAAGGCGATGTACGCCTTGAGCATCTCGGGGAGCGTGAGCGTGCGCGGCACGCCGCCGACGAGCGCGATGTTGATGACCCCGAAGGTGGTCTGCATCTGGGTGTGCTTGTAGAGCTTGTTGAGGACCACCATGGGCACGGCATCGCGCTTGAGCTCGATCACGAGGCGCATGCCGGCGCGGTCTGACTCGTTGCGCAGGTCGCTGATCTCGGTGATCTTCTTGCTCTTGACGAGGCCGACGATGTCGTCGATGAGCGCCGCGCGGTTCACCTGGTAGGGCAGCTCGGTGACGATGATGGCGCTCTTGTTGCCCTTGAGCTGCTCGGTGTGCGCCTTGGCGCGGACGCGGACGCGTCCGCGCCCCGTTCGATACGCCTCCTTGAACCCGGCGCTGCCGAGGATCACACCGCCCGTCGGGAAGTCGGGGCCCTTGATGAAGGCCATGAGATCGTCGGCGCCGGCCTGGGGGTCGTCGACCAGGTGCACGATGGCGTCGACGACCTCGCCGAGGTTGTGCGGCGGGATGTTCGTCGCCATGCCGACGGCGATGCCCGCCGCGCCGTTGACCATGAGGTTCGGCACGCGGCTGGGAAGGACCGTCGGCTCGCGTCGCGTCTCGTCGTAGTTCGGGACCCAGTCGACGGTGTTGGCGTCGATGTCGCGCAGCATCTCGACGGCGATGCGGCTGAACCGCGCCTCGGTGTAGCGCATCGCCGCCGGGGAGTCGCCCTCGACCGAGCCGAAGTTGCCCTGGCCGTCGACGAGGGGGTAGCGCATGTTGAAGTCCTGGGCCATGCGCACGAGGGTGGGGTAGATGACGGCCTCGCCGTGGGGGTGGTAGTTGCCCGAGGTGTCGCCGGCGATCTTGGCGCACTTGCGGTGTTGCTTGTTCGGCGCCAGGCCGAGGTCGTTCATGGCCACGAGGATGCGGCGCTGGCTGGGCTTGAGACCGTCGCGGACGTCAGGCAGGGCGCGGTCGGTGAGCACGCTCATCGCGTAATCGATGAACGACGAGCGCATCTCGTCTTCGAGCTCGACGGGCTCGATCTTTCCCTCGAGTGTCTGCAGCGTGTCAGACATCGAGGAACCGCACCTCCTTCGCGTTCTTCTCGATGAACTGGCGTCGCGGCTCGACCTTGTCGCCCATGAGCATGGTGAAGACCTCGTCGGCCGCCTGGGCGTCTTCCATGGACACCAGCATGAGCGTGCGTGTCATGGGGTTCATGGTCGTGTCCCAGAGCTGGTCGGGATTCATCTCGCCAAGGCCTTTGAAGCGCTGCAGCTGGATTCCCTCTTTGGTGAGCTCGACGATCTGCACGCGCAACTCTTCGTAGCTGGTCGCCTCGGCCTTGCGGTTGCCGAGACGCAGGACGAAGGGCGGGCGGCCGACCATCTCGCGGATGCGCTCGTGCACGCGGCGCAGCGCCTGGAACTCGCGCCCGGCGAGCGCCGCGAACGGGATGCGCAGGTTCGCGGCGAGGCCGGTGCGCCGCTCGACCAGGCGCGTGTCGGCGACCTGTTCCTCGTCGTCGGCGCCGAGCACGTCGATCACGTAGCGCTTGTCTATGTCGGCGCGCAGCGCTTCGACGAGGCCCGCGAACGAGGTGATCTCGGCCTCGATGACGGGCCCGTTCTTGAGCCAGTTGATGAGCTCGCCGCCCCACTGGCTCTTGAGCTTCTTCACCCAGCCCTCGTATTCGCTGAACAGCTTGAGGAAACGCTGGTACTTGGCCTCGCTGAAGGTGAAGCCCGTGCCGGTGTTGTCGACCTTGATCTGCTCGAGGCGGCCGCGCAACAGGATCTCTTCGAGCTGGGTCTCCTTGTGGATGTACTGCTCCTGGTTGCCCTGCTTGAGGCGGTAGAGCGGCGGCTGCGCGATGTAGACGTAGCCGGCTTCCACAAGGGGTTTCATGTGACGGAACAGGAAGGTGAGGATGAGCGTGCGGATGTGCGAGCCGTCGACGTCGGCGTCGGTCATGATGATGATCTTGTGATAGCGCGACTGCTCGACGTCGAACTCGTCGCCGATGCCGGCGCCGATGGCGCTGATCATCGTGAGGATCTCGGCGTTGGCGAGCATCTTGTCGATGCGCGCCTTCTCGACGTTGATGATCTTGCCGCGCAGCGGCAGGATCGCCTGGAACGAGCGGTCGCGCGCCTGCTTGGCCGAGCCGCCGGCCGAGTCGCCCTCGACGAGGTAGAGCTCGCTGAGCGCCGGGTCTTTGATGGAGCAGTCGGCGAGCTTGCCCGGCAGATTGCTGCCCTCGAGCAGGCCCTTGCGGCGCGTGAGGTCGCGCGCCTTGCGCGCGGCGTTGCGCGCCCGCGCCGCGTTGACCGCCTTGTCGAGCACGGCGCGCGCCTCGGAGGGGTTCTCCTCGAAGAACTCGGCGAGCTTCTCGTTGACGGTGCTCTGGACGAGCGTCTGGATCTCGGTGTTGCCCAGCTTGGTCTTGGTCTGACCCTCGAACTGCGGGCTGTGGAGCTTGACGGAGATGAGCGCCGTCAGACCCTCGCGCACGTCTTCGCCCGAGAGGTTCTCGTCTTTCTCCTTGATGATGCCCTTCTGACGAGCGTAGTCGTTGACGGTCTTGGTGAGGGCGGCGCGAAAGCCCGTGAGGTGCGAACCGCCCTCGGTGGTGTTGATGTTGTTGGCGAACGTGAAGATGGACTCGTTGTAGGACGAGTTCCACTGCATCGCGACCTCGACCTGGCCGTCGCCGGTCTCGTTCTCGAGAAAGATGATGCTGCGGTGGATGGCGTCCTTGTCGCGGTTGATGTAGGCGACGAAGTCCTTGATGCCGCCGGCGTACTGGAACGCCGCCGTCTCGCCGTCGGCACGCTCGTCATGCAGCTCGATGCGCAGGTTCTTGGTGAGGAAGGCGGTCTCGCGCAGGCGCTGAGCGAGTACGCGGAAGTCGAAGTCGACTTCATCGAAGATGTCGGTGTCGGGCATGAACGACACCGTGGTGCCGGTCGGGTCGTTCTTGCCGAGCTTCTCCTGTTTCTCGAGCCGTGTGACGGGCGTGCCGCGCTCGTAGCGCTGGTGCCAGTGGTAGCCGTCCGTGTAGATGTCGAGCTCGAGCCACTCGGAGAGCGCGTTCACGACGGACACGCCGACCCCGTGGAGCCCGCCCGACACCTTGTAGCCGCCGCCGCCGAACTTGCCGCCGGCGTGCAGCACGGTGAGCA
>CAZTMO010000004.1:0-21192 GCA_964615105.1 uncultured Thermoleophilia bacterium | reverse complement strand
ATCCCCGGCAACGTCTTCATGGTCGTCGGGCGCGTCCTCGCCGGCCGGCGCAGGGAGCTGAGCGCGCGCCACGTCAGCGCGGCGATGGTCTACGAGCAGGCGCTCGCCTTCTGTGCCGCCCTGGTGACGCTCGGCCTGCTCCTGCCGCTCACGCAGTACCGGCGAGGCACCGTGGCGCTCAGCCTGCTCGGCGTTCCCTTCATTCTCGTCCTGCTGCACCCGCGCGTGTTCCGTCCCCTCGCCGATCGCGCGCTGCGCCTGGTCCGCCGCGAGCCCCTCGGCGCCGTCCTCGGCTTCGGCCGGGTCCTCGGGCTGCTTTGGTACTATGTCGCCTGCTGGTTCGTCGTCGGGCTCGGCTGCTGGGCTCTCGCCCGCGGCGTGACCGCCACCGGCGTCGGTCTCCTGCCCGAGGTCACTGCCGCGTACGCGCTCGCCTACGTCGCGGGCATGGTCGCCTTCGTCTTTCCCGGCGGCATCGGCGTGCGCGAGGCGGTGTTGACGGCGGCGCTCGGCGGCGAGCTCGGCGCCGGCGTCGCGCTGGCATGGGCCATACTGCTGCGCCTCTGGGTCGTCGCCCTCGAGGTGGCGTTCGCCGGCGCGGCCACGCTGGCCGAGCGCATGCTCAGCCAGGGTGGGCCGCCGGAGCGCGCCGGGGCCGGCGAGCGCCCCGGAGCCGGCGAGCGCACCGCCGTCGGGGAGCGCGCCGACGAGGTCGGGTCGGGCGCCGACGAGGCGGACGAAGCCGACGACGCCGACGACACGGGGGGCTGAGCGGGTGGGCAAGAAGAGCCGCGCGAAGAAGGAGGCGACCGGGGACGCCGCCGGCACGGCCGCCGGCGATGCTGCCCGGACGCGCCTGCTGCCGGTCATGGAGCTCGACGCCGACGCGTACGCGCTCCTGTTCCGCCGCTGCGCCTGGTACGTCGTCGGCGCCGCCGTCGCCTTCGGCGCCGTCTTTGGCCTGCTCGCCTGGCTCCGCTTTCGCATGTACTACGGCGGCCGCTTCGACCTTGGGAACATGGTGCAGGCCGTGTACAACACGGCCCACGGTCGCTTTCTCGAGATCACGACCGCCGACGCCGAGGCGCGGCAGATGTCGCGCCTGGGCGCGCACGCGGACCCGGTCCTCGCCGCGTTCGCGTTGCCCTGGCTGATCTGGCCGAGCCCTGTCATGCTGCTGGTGCTTCAGTCAGCGGTCGTAGCGACGTCGGCGTGGCCGGCGTACCGGCTGGGCGCGCGCGCGACCCGTGACCCGCGTGCCGGGGCGCTCCTCGCCGGCGCCCTCCTGCTGTATCCGGCGCTCGGCTACGGGGTGCTCAACGAGTTCCACCCGGTCACACTGGCGACGCCGCTGCTGCTGTTCGCCTTTCTCTACCTGGAGGAGGACTCCTGGCTTCGCGCCGTCCCCTTCCTCGTCCTCGCCGCCCTGTGCAAGGAGGAGATCCCCCTCGTCCTCGCCGTCATGGGCGCCTACTTCGCCGTGCGCAAGCGGTCGTGGAGGCATCTCGTGCTCACCGCCATCGCCCTCGCCTGCTTCGCCGTCGTCCTCTGGGTCGTGATCCCGCACTTCAACAATGGACCGAGCCCGTTCGTCGACCGCTACGCGGCCTACGGCGACAGCGCCGTGGAGGTCGCCGGCAACGTGCTCGCGCACCCGTCGCAGGTGGCCGGCGACCTGTTCGGCGCGTCGAACCTCGGGTATTGGATCGAGCTCCTGTGGCCATTCGGCTTCCTCTCGCTGCTGAGTCCGCTGACGCTGCTCATCTCTCTGCCGGAGTTCGTCCTCAACGGCCTCTCGACGCAGATCTGGCAGCGGAGCATCCAGTTCCACTACACCGCGGCCGAGATCCCGTTCATCTTCGCGGCCGCCGTGCTCGGTCTCATGCGCCTGTGGCGCTGGCTGGGCGGCGGGTTCCGCAGGCCCGAGAAGGAGATGCGCGGCGAGCTGCTGCAGCGCCGCGACCTCGCGCTCCTCGCGCTGCTCGTCGCGCTCGCCGCCAGCTTCCTGCTTGGACCGCTCCCCTTCTCCCTCCCCGGCGCCCACTACTCCGGTAAGGACTTCGCCCGGAGCGGGCACGCGAAGGTGCTCGACGAGGCGGTGGCCACGATCCCCGACGGCGTCGTCGTCTCAGTCAACAACAACGTCGGGTCGCACCTCTCGGCGCGGCGCCGCGTCCTGACCTTTCCGGCCTACGAGGGCGCCGCGTACGTGATCGTCGATGAGAAGCATCCCGCATACTTCGACCGGATCGACCTGCAGCGCCACCAGAACGCGCTCGGCAAGCTCGTGCTCGACCCGCGTTACCAGTCCGTCTACGCGCGCGACGACGTCTACGTCTTCAAGCGGGTGACGGCTCCGGGCGGCGACTGAGACCGGCGACCGCCGTCAGGCGACCCACTCGAACAAGGCGAACCGCGCCGTCAGCGCCGCCAGGGCGAGCGCCATCGCGACTACGATCGCGCGGTGCGCGCGCGGTCGGTCGCGCGTGAACAGGGCGAGGGCGACGAAGATGGGAAAGGCGGCCAGGGCAAGGCGCGGGAACGAGAGCAGCGGCACGTACTGCGCGGGGAAGAAGAGCGGGAACATCACCGCCGCGGTGCCGTAGAGCGAGTACGCTGCCGGGAGGCGCCGCAGGCCATAGGCGAGGCAGGCGCCGGCGACGGCGAGGAAGGCGAGCGCGATCAGGTTGGCCGTCGCCACCGAGAAGGCGTCCACTGGGCGCGAGACCGGCCAGTAGAGGTCGAGGTACTGACCCGAGAGCAGTTGCCGCGCTCCTTGCACGGCCGCCTCCACGGCCCGGCCAATCGAGAAGTTCGGCAGCATCGTGCTGCGTCGCCACTGGTCCTGGGCCGCGGCGAACAGCAGCGGCCTGCCGAAGCTCAGGCTCAGGTAGGCCATCCAGATCAGCAAGCCCTCGGCGACCATGAGCAGGTTGGCGGCGTCGGCGTCGACCCGCCGCAGGCGCCACCCTCGCTTCTGGAAGTAGTACACGGCCATGGGGACGACCAGCAGCACGCCGGCGCTGCGCGTGAGGACGGCCAGGAGCGCCGCCAGTCCCGAGAGACGCCATCGCCCCTCCCGCGCCCAGAGGAAGCACGCCAGCGAGAGCAGCAGGAAGAGCGACTCGGTGTACACGGCCTGCAGGAAGAACGACGTGGGGAACAGGCTCAGGTAGACGACGCTGCGCAGGGCCACGTCGTCGTCGAAGTCGCTCGCCACCAGCTTGAAGAGGAGCCAGGCGCTGCCGGCGAAGCAGAGCAGCGACACGACGATCCCGGTCACGACGAGGTTGCCGTCGAACAGGTAGCCGGCGTAGCGCAGGAGGAGCGGGTAGAGAGGGAAGAACGCGGTGCTGCCGTCGGTGTCGGCGTAGCCGGCGCGGGCGATCTTGATGAACCAGACGCCGTCCCAGTGCGCCCACGGGTTGAGGAGCGCGCCGAGCGACCCCTTGAAGGTCTCGGCGCCGGCCGGGAAGCGCCACGCCCAATCGGGCTCGCTGACCCCGATGAACGCCGCCGCGGCGAAGCCCACGAGCAGGACGGACAGGCGGCTGCCGGCGGCGACCACCATGGCCCGCGCCAGCGGTCCGCGGCGGTCGCCGAGCAGCGCCGCCGCCTTCACGGGCCCGGGGAGGGAGTGGACGCCGGCGAGGCCGGCGTCTCGAGGGCTTCCGCGGGAAGGTCCTTGCGGACGTCGTACAGGAGGTGCCCGGTCTCGTAGTCGAGCAGCGCGACGACCACCCGCTCAAGCTCGGCTTGAGGTCCGGCGGCGCCCGGCACCGTGCCACGAACCTCCCAGATGAACCGGTAATGCGGCGTCACCTCGGCATCGACGCGCACGGCGCGGACCTCCTGGACAAAGTGATACGGCACGTCGGCGGCGACGAACAAAAGTTGCACCTCGGCCGGATCGACCGACGTGCCTTTGAAGATCCAGTCGGCCTTGCGCAGGGCTTCTCCGGACGTCTTGAGCGCGGAGTCCCCCGGGACGCGCAGCGCGGCGGCGGCGAAGGACCAGCCTCG
Source organism: uncultured Thermoleophilia bacterium (assembly GCA_964615105.1). Taxonomy (GTDB): domain Bacteria; phylum Actinomycetota; class Thermoleophilia; order UBA2241; family UBA2241; genus UBA2241. Next base: position 17,169 of record CAZTMO010000004.1, on the reverse strand, counting down.
CCACGGGTGGGTCACGAACTCCCCGCGCTGGACTGGAGAGGTGTAACGGTAGGCGACGAGCGCCGGCAGCAGGGCGACCACGACGATGACCACGACGAGTCCGGCTGCCATGAGTCCCTTGTTCCGACGTCGGTCCACGCGCGCCTCCGGCGGCGAGTATTCGTGCTATGGGCGGCGCCTGTCAAACGCTGCCGGCGGGCGGCGCTCAGCCCCCGCCGAGCGGGATCGAGTGCCCGTCGGGGTGGACCTCGGTAGCGGCGAACACCCCGCGCGCGGCGCAGGTCATGGCCGCGTACGCGGCTTCGCCGTCCAGGGGGTTGAGATGGATCAGCACGAGGCGTTCGACGTCCGCCGCCGCGGCGAGGCCGGCGACGGCGCGCGCCTCGCTGTGTGCGGCGTAGCCGGGGCGCAGTGCGGCGGGGACGCCCGGGCCCGGACCTTCACCGACGTACCACGCTTCGTGCAGCAGCACGGCGGCGCCGGCGGCGAACTCCGCCGTGGCCGGGTCGGCCATCGTGTCGGTGGCGACGACGAGGGCGTCGTCGAGGCGGTACGCGACGCTGGTGTCCGAGTGCCGCTGCGCGCGCACGGCGACGCGATGGCCGGCGATCTCGTTGTCGCCCGCGTGCACCTCCTCGAGCGTGGCTTCGGTCAGGTCGTCCCATGGTCGCGGGTTGTAGGGCTGTCGTATCAACCCCCCGAGCGCCTCGTGCGGGTCGACGCCCGTCAGCGAGGCCGCGGGCGCGTGTACCGTGACGCGGCGGCGGGCGAGCGCGGCGGGCAGGTACGCGAGACCGCAGACGTGGTCAAGGTGATAGTGCGTGAGAAGGAGGTGGATCTCGGCGTGCTCGTCCACAAGGCGCCGGAAGGGAGGCGTGAAGAGCCGGCGGAACCCCGTGCCCGCGTCGATGACAAGGAGCCGCTCGCCGTCCTCGACGGCGAAGCAGGTGGTCTCCCGTGACCCCGTGGGGATCCATCCCTGCGTGCCGAGAAGAGTGAGTCTCACGACGGCGCCTCGGCGCTCGCGCCGGCCGGGGGAGCGTCGCCGTCGAGGCGTTCGCCCAAAATCGCGGCGGCCTTGCGGACCATCTCGCGCTCGTTGGGATAGGTCATGAGCGCGAGCGCGTCACGGACGGCCAGCCACCGGGCCTCCTGGACCTCGTGATCGTGACCAGCCGTGGTGCCGCTTGTCGCGCGTACGAGGAAGTAGTGGACGGTCTTGTGGACGCGGCCCCCGCGGTCACGAGCGTAGAACCAGTAGTCGATGGACCCGAGCTCGTGCTCGACGACACCGCGGATGCCGGTCTCTTCGGCGACCTCGCGAAGCGCGGCCTCAGCGGCCGTCTCCCCGGATTCGACGCCTCCCTTGGGGAGCCCCCACACCCTGCGCCCGACGGGGTTGATGAGGCACACCTCAAGACGGTCGTCCTTGCGCACGACGACGCCTCCCGCGGATGTCGCTTCGCGTGTCTGGGCCACGAGGTGCATGTACCCGCCGGACCGAAGATGACCCTTCACCTAGTATATCGTTCGCCCGGACATCCCCCGGGCAGCGCCCGTGGCGGGTGCGCGGACAGGAGGTGCCCCGGGTGTTCGCCGCCATCGGCAGGTTCGCCTTCCGGCGCAGGAAGTGGGTGCTGGCGGTCTGGGCGGCGGCGTTCGCCGCGGGACTGGCCGGCAGCATCGCGCTGCCCGGCGTCCTCAAGGGCGGTGGGTTCACGCGTGCCGGGTCGCCTTCGCAGCAGGCCCAGCAGGTGATGCGTCAGCGTCTCGGTGTGGGGCCGACACATATCACCGTGGTCTTCATCAGCGACGGGCTCGACGCCCGCGGCCCGGAGTTCCGTGCCGCGCAGGACGAAGCGCTCGCCCGGCTGACTCCGGAGGAGCTTCCCGGCCTGATCCGCGTCGAGACCGCCGCCTCTACCGGCAGCGCCTCGCTGATCTCGAGAGACAACCATTCGGCGCTCGCCGTCCTCTCGTTTGACTCGAAGCTGGAGTCGGTGCAGGACGAGATCCCTCGCATCCGTGACCTGGTGAGGAGTGACGTGCTGCGCACGTACGTCACGGGAGAGGCCGCAGTCTACCGTGACGTCGCGGAGGTCTCGGCGCGCGACCTGCGCGTGGCCGAGAGCTACACGCTGCCGATCGCCGTCCTCGTGCTCCTGCTCATCTTCGGCACTCTGGTCGCGGCTGCCCTGCCCGTGATCGGTGGCGGCGCGGCGGTCACGGTGACGCTCGGCACGTTCTACCTGCTCGCCCACGTCCTGGATCTTTCGATCTTCGCCATGAACGCCGCCACGCTTCTGGGGCTTGCCGTCGGGATCGATTACGCGCTCTTCATGGTGGGACGCTTTCGCGAAGAGCTCGCTGCGGGGCTCTCCGTCGCGAGCGCGGTGGAGCAGACCGTCCGCCACGCGGGGCGCGCGATCTTCTTCTCGGGCCTCGCCGTCCTCGTCGGGCTTCTCGGCCTCATGTCCATCCCCTACATGTCGATGCGCTCCATCGCCCTGGGCGGTTCGCTCGTGGTCTTCTTCTCGGTGCTGGCGGCGCTCACGCTGCTCCCGGCGCTGCTTGCCACCCTGGGGGCGAAGGTCGACGCGCTGCGCGTCTTCTTGCGCCCCGACAAGGAGGGGCGATTCTGGCGACGCTGGTCGACCTGGGTCATGCGCCATCCCTGGCCCGTGCTGGTCGCGACCGTGGTGCTCGTGCTCGTCCTCGCGTGGCCGGCGCTGCGCCTCGAGGTCGACGTGCCGGGTGCGACCACGCTGCCCACATCGACCGAATCGCGCCGCGGCTATGACGTCCTTGTGCGCGAGTTCGATCCGTCGGCGCTCTCGCCGATCGAGGTGGTGCTGACCTGGGAGGGCGACCCCGACCCGCTGGCACCGGCCAACCTTGAGCGCCTGGCCGCGTTCGGCGCCGAGCTTGCTGCCCGCGACGGCGTGGCGGCGGTGACCAGCATCGCCACCCTGCCCGGGGTCGAGGGCGCCGGCGAGCTCGGCGCGTACTGGAAGGAGGTGCTTGCGGGTCCGGCCGGCGGCAGTGGTGATGCGGCCGGGGGCGGCGGGAGCGGCGCCGGGGACGTCGGCCTGTGGCAGGGCCTGCTCGGCGACCAGCGGCGCAGGGCCTCGCTGGCCCTGCTCGAGCGCACGACGGGCGACGGCGTCACCCTCTTCCGCGTCGCTCCGGAGGCGCCGCCGGCGTCGGCGGCGGCGCGCGAGCTGAGCACCGCGATCCGCGGCGCGCCGCCACCTGCCGGCGCGCGGGTCTGGGTCGCCGGCGTCCCCGCCGGGACGCATGACTACGTGCACACGCTGTACGCGTATTTCCCCTGGATCGTCCTCTTCGTGCTCGTCGTCACGGGGCTCGTGTTGCTCGTCCTCCTGCGCAGCGCCGTTCTGCCCTTGAAGGCGGTCGTCGTCAACTCGCTGTCCATTGCGGCTGCGCTCGGCGTCATGGTCTGGGTCTTCCAGGACGGTCACCTGGCATCGCTGCTGCGCTTCGACAGCAGCGGCGCGATCGAGGCGGACCTTCCTATCTTGCTGTTCTGCTCGGTCTTCGGGATCTCGATGGATTACGAAGTGTTCCTGCTCAGCCGCATGCGCGAGGCGTGGCTCGAGACGGGCGACAACCGGTCCAGCGTCGCCCACGGCCTCGAGAAGACGGGGCGCATCGTCACCAGCGCGGCGCTGATCATCGTCGTCGTCGCCGGGTCGTTCACGTTCACCTCGATCGTCGTCACCAAGGCACTCGGCCTCGGGCTCGCCGTCGCCGTGGCGCTCGACGCGACGGTCATCCGCGTGCTCATGGTGCCGGCGGCGATGCGTCTCCTGGGGCGCTGGAACTGGTGGCTGCCGGACCGGCTCGGGAGGTGGTTGCCGCACGTCGAGTAGACGGGGCGGGCGGGAGGCGCGGGCCGGCGTCGCGCTGCAGCCGGACCGGCGTCGTCGCCCGGCAGCCGCCGGTAGAATAGCGCGGTGACCTCTCTCGGCGACAGCCTGCGCGTGCTGCGCGAGCGCGAGTTCCGCAAGCTGTTCGTCGGCCAGGCGACGTCGGTGGCCGGATCGATGCTCGCGCTGGTGGCCCTGCCCTTCGCCGTGCTCGAGATCGGCGGGTCGGCGACGGAGATCGGCATCGTCGAGGCAGCGTACATGCTGCCCATGGTGCTGGCGCTGGCCGTCGGCGGCGTGTGGGCGGACCGTATCGACCGTCGCCGGCTCATGCTGACGGTCGACCTCGTCCGCACGGTGCTGGCGTCGACGATCGCGGGCCTCCTTCTCAGCGGGGTGCTGACCGTGCACACGTTGCTCCTCCTCCAGATCGGCATGGGCGTGTGCGACGCGTTTTTCCGTCCCGCCTACACGGGTCTCGTGCCCCAAGTGGTGAGCCCCGGCCGCCTGCAGCAGGCGAACGCCCTGCAGGGCCTCGTGTCCAGCGGGTCGGTCACGCTCGGCGCGGCCGTCGGCGGCGTGCTCGTCGCGGCGTTGGGCCCCGGGTGGGCGATCGGCATCCAGGGGGGCACGTTCCTCGTGAGCGCCGCCTTTCTCTGGCTGCTCCGGCCGGTGCGCGCCAGGCCGGCTCCGGTCGGCGCGGGAGTGAACGGCGCCGGCGGCGAGCCGGAGGCGCACCCGTCGCCGGCCGAGGAAGGGTTCCTCACCGACCTCCGCTTGGGATGGCGGGAGTTCACGAGCCGCACGTGGCTCTGGGTCATTGTGGCGGGCGCCTCGGTCTGGCTCATGACGGGCGAGGCGCCCCTCACCGTCCTCGGGCCGGTCGTGACCCGCGATAACTACGACGGCGCGCGCACCTGGGGGTTCCTCGCCGCCGGGATGGGCCTCGGCCAGATCGTCGGCGGCGCCATCGCCCTGCGCTGGCGGCCGCGGCGGCCGTTCCTCGTCCTGGCCTGCGGCATGAGCCTCACGTCGCTGCCGCTGGCCATGCTGGCGCTGACGGCCCCCACGTGGACCCTGCTCTTGTCGGCGGCCGGGCTGGGCGTCGTCTGGGGGATGTTCGACCCGTTCTGGCTGACCGTCATGCAGCGCGAGGTGCCACCGGACATGATCTCGCGCGTCTCGTCGTACGACTACCTCGGGTCGCTCGCCTTCTACCCGCTGGGCCTGGCGTTGGCCGGACCGGTCGCCGGTCTCATCGGCGTGTCGGCGACGCTCTGGGTGGGCGCCGTGTTCGGTGTCGCGGTGAGCGTCTTCCTGCTCTCGTGGCGCGACGTGCGCGCCGTGCATCGACTGGGGCCGCCGGCGCCGTCGCCCCACGGGTGACGGCGGAGCGGCCCGCTCAGAGCACCTGCCCCGTCGCCTCCCACTCCCGGTAGAGCCCCGCGTACCTTCCGCCGTGGGCGAGCAGGTCGTCGTGCGCCCCGCGCTCGACGACGCGCCCCTCGTCGACCACGAGGATCTCGTCGGCGTAGCGCACCGTGCTGAGGCGGTGGGCGACGATCACCGAGGTGCGCTCGTTGAGCAGCACGTCCATGGCGCGCTCGATGCGGCGCTCGCTCTCGGCGTCGACGCTCGAGGTCGCCTCGTCGAGGATCAGCACGCGGGGATCGGCGAGTAGGGCGCGGGCGAACGAGACCAACTGGCGCTGCCCGGTCGAGAGGCTGCCGCCGCCCTCCTGGATCTCGGTCTCGTAGCCGTCGGGCAGCGCGGCGATGAAACCGTGCGCGCCCACGACCCGGGCGACGCGCTTCACCTCCTCGGGGTCGGCCGAGGGGCGCGCGAAGCGGATGTTGTCGAGCAGCGAACCCGAGAAGAGAAAGGCTTCCTGCGGCACGACGGCGAGCTGCTCGCGCAGCGAACGCGCCGTCACCTGCCGCAGATCGTGCCCATCGATCAGCACGGCCCCCTGCTGCGGGTCGTAGAAGCGTGCGAGGAGCTTCACGAGGGTCGACTTGCCGGCTCCGGTGGCGCCGACGAGCGCCACGGTGCGTCCGGCCTCGACGGCGAAGCTCACGTCGTGAAGCACCGGCTTGTCGGCGTCGTAGCCGAAGGTCACGCCGCGAAGCTCCAGTCTCCCGGCCACGTCCGGCAGGGGAAGGGCGTCGGGCGCGTCGAGCATGTCCGGCTCGGTGTCGAGCACGGTGAAGACCTTCTGGACCGCCGCCATCGAGGCCTGAAAGGTGTTGTAGAGCTGCGAGAGCTGCTGAAGCGGGTCGAAGAAGCTCGCGAGGTACCCGATGAAGGCGACGAGGACGCCGATGTCGAGCGCCCTGCCGTGGACGAGCGAGCCGCCGTACCAGAGGACGACGACCGTGCCCGCCGCGCTCATGAACTCGACGAACGGGAAGTACACGCCGCTCTGGACGACCGTGCGCATGTTCACGTCGCGGTACTCGAGGCTGGTGCGGTCGAGGGCCGCGCGGTCGGCGGCCTCGCGGCGGAACGCGATGAGCGTACGTACGCCCGAGATCGACTCCTGCAGGTGCGCGCTGACCGCGGCGATGCGGTCGCGCACCAGCGCGTACGCCCGCGCCGAGCGGGCGCGAAAGACCAGCGTGGCGCCGACGACCACGGGCATGATGCTGAGCGTCGCCAGGGCGAGGCGCCAGTCGAGGACGAAGAGGAAGACGATGGCGCCGATGAAGGTGAGGCCGTTCGTGACGAGCGAGGTGACGCCCTCCGTGACGAGCTGGCTGAGGGCGTCGATGTCGTTGGTGAGTCGCGAGACGATCCAGCCCGTTTTCTGGCGACTGAAAAAGTCCATGGAGAGCTTCTGGATATGGGCGAAGAGCGTCCGTCGCAGGTCGAGCACGACGTGTTCACCGACCCAGCTAGTGAGATACGTCTGGACGTAGCTCGCGGCGAGGTTGAGCGCCGAGACGAGGACGAAGGCGATGACGACGAGGGTGAGGACGTTCAAGTCTCCGGCCTGGATGCCGGCGTCGATCGCGACCTTGAGCAGATACGGAACGGCGAGGCCCGTGAGGACGACGACCACCATGGCGACGACGCTGAGGAGGGCGCGGTCCTTGTAGGGGGCGGCGAAGCGCGCGAGCCGGGCGAGCCGCAGCTCGTGCGCCAGGTGTAAAAAGGCGCTCCAACCGCGGAGCTCCTCGGAGCTGGCGCCCGAGCCGTGAGGCCCGGCGTGACGCGAGGCGGTGGCCATCAGGCCGGCTCCCCTGCGGCGGCCGGCCCGCTCGCCGCCGCAGCGGCCGCCCCTTTCCCCGGCACCGCGTCGAGGTCGGTGTGCCGCGCCTCGGCATCGCCGAACATCTGCGCGTAACGGCCCCCGCCGGCGATGAGCGCGTCGTGCGTGCCGCGTTCGACGACGCGACCGTGATCAAGAACGACCACCTCGTCGGCGAGTGAGATCGTCGAGGGGCGGTGGGCGATGATGAAGGTCGTGCGCCCTCTCATGGCCTCGGCGAGGGCCTCACGGATCCGGTACTCGGTCTCGACGTCCACGCTCGAGGTCGCGTCGTCGAGGATCAGGATGCGCGGGTCCATGACGAGGGCGCGGGCGATGGCGAGGCGCTGGCGCTGGCCCCCCGAGAGGGTGAAGCCGCGCTCGCCGACGACGGTATCGTAGCCCTCGGGGAGGGCGACGATGAAGTCGTCGGCCTGCGCTGCCCGCGCCGCCGCGTGGACCTCCGCGTCCGTGGCGTCCGGTCTGCCGGCGCGGATGTTCTCGGCGATCCCGGCCGAGAACAGGAACGGGTCCTGGGTCACCACCCCGACGTGGCGGCGCAGGTCGTCCAGCTTCAGGTCGCGGACGTCGTGACCGTCGACAAGGACCCGCCCGCCACTGACGTCATAGAAGCGCGGTACGAGGTTGACCAGCGTGGTCTTGCCGCAGCCGGTGTGCCCGACGAGGGCGACGGTGCGTCCGGCGGGCACCTCGAGGCTCACAGCCTCGATGACGGGCCGGTCAGCGTACGAGAAGCGCACGTCGTCGAACGTCACGGCGCCGGCCGTCTGTGGCAGCGGCGCCGCATCCGGTCGCTCCTCCATCTCGTACGGCGCGTCCAGGAGCTCGTATACGCGCTCGCCGCTGGCGATCGCGCGCTGGGCGAGACCTGTGAGCCAGCCGATCACCTGGGCCGGGTAGACGAGCATCATCAGGTACGTGTAGAAGGCGACGAGCTCGCCCAGCGTGAGATCGCCCTGGACGACCTGGCGCCCGCCGTACCAGAGCAGGAAGGCGATCGCGAGGTTGGGCACGAAGGCGATGAGGGGGACATAGGCGGCACGCGTGCGGGCGGCGGCCACGCTCGCCTCGAACACGCGTGTGCTGCGCTCGCTGAACTTCGCCATCTCGTCGTCCTCGCGAGCGAAGATGCGCACGATGCGCGAGCCGACCACGTTCTCCTCGGCCGCCGCCGTGACGTCGGCGATGCGTTGCTGGACGTCCTTGAGGATCGGCTTCAGTCGCTGGCTGAAACGCCACGTCACCACGAGGAGCGCCGGGAGGAACGCCAGCGACAGCAGGGCGAGGCGCCACTCCAATACCAGCATGATGACGGCGACGGCGACGATCATGACGAGGTTGACGGTGAAGAAGACCATGCCGTAGCCGAGGAACATCCGCACGTTCGAGATGTCGCTCATCGCGCGCGACATGAGCTGGCCGGTGGGCCAGCGGTCGAAGTAACCGAAGGGCTGGCGGAGGAGATGCGCCCAAAGGCGGTTGCGCAGGTCGTACTCGATGCCGAGGCTGGCCTTGCCGGTCGTCAGCCGTCGGCCGACGCCGACGGCGAAGCGGACGACGGCGGTCCCGATCAGGGCGAGTCCGTACCACGCGAGCAGGCCGGCGTCGCCGCCCACCAGTGCGCGGTCGATGGTCAACTGGGTGATGCGGGGGACGACGAGGCTCAGGCCCATCTGTGCGAAGGCGAGCGTGAAGCCCGTGATCGTGAGCCACTTGTAGTCGCCGAGCAACCTCGTGATACGCCAGAAGGTCCTCATCCGCAGGCAAGCTTACCCGGCGGCCGGCGGGTGTGGCGTGAGGCCGGTCCCCGGGCGGCGGAGACAAGACCGGCGGGGCAGCATCCGGCGGCACGGTATTCGGCGGACGTCCTACTCACCACGGCGCATGCGGCGAGGGGCCGTTGTAACCTATCGGCCCATGGCTTCGTCTAACCGTCAAGACTGGCGGCTGCTCCCGGACCCGTCGCCCGCCGATTTGGCGCGGGCCGTGGCGGGCGACCGCGAGGCGTTCAGGACGATCGTGGAGCGATACCAGACGATGGTCTACTCGGTGGCCTACAACGTGCTTGGAAACCACGCCGACGCGGAAGACGCCGCCCAGGACGCCTTCCTGCGCTGCTACCGCTCGCTGCCCCAGTATCGCAGCGAGGCGTCGTTCTCGACGTGGCTCTTTCGTCTCGCGCTGACGACGGCTGTCGACGCGCGGCGCCGAGAGCGTCGCCGGCCCGAGCCGGTAGACGTCCCCGACGTCGCCGGCGAGACGCCGGCAGGCCTTGCGGGAGGCGTCGACGCGGCGACCATCGCGCGTGCCCTCAGCGATCTGCCCGAGGACTACCGCACGCCGACCGTGTTGCGCGACCTGTACGGCCTTCCCTACCAGGAGATCGCCGAGCTCACCGGACGGCCGCTCGGCACGGTCAAGGTCATGGTCCATCGCGGTCGCGCCGCGCTGCGGTTGCGGCTCAGGGCGGCCGGCGCCGCCCCGGGCGCGAGCGGCGGGGAGGCTTGAATGGACTGCGGCGGCGTGCGCGCGCTCATCAACCGCTACGTCGACGGCGAGCTCGGCTACGTCGAGACCGCAGGGCTTCAGCAGCATCTCGACTTCTGTCCCGACTGCTCGCTCGAGCTGCGCGAGCTCTGCGAGCTGCGCGGCACGCTGGCTGCATGGGGCGGCGTGCCGCTGACGCCGCCGGCGGGGTTCTCCGGCAGGGTCCTCGTCGCCGTCGCGACCGAACCTCTGCCGGGCGCGCCGCGGCCGCTCGCCGACGTCGTCGACGACGCCCTCGAGCGCCTCGATCAAGCTCTCGGCAGGGTCGCGTTGCCAGGTGGCCGCACGGTCCCCGTCAAGAACCTGATCGGGTGGGCGATCGCGATCGTCGCGGTGTTCGTCAGGTTCCGGCGGCACGGTCACGGACGGTCCGAGGTGCATGTACCGTGACGCTCGACCGCGCGCAGATCGAGGCACTGCTCCCGCACCGCCCGCCCTTCCTCCTGCTCGACCAGGTCGACGAGCTCGAGCCGGGTGTGCGCTGCGTCGCCCGGCGTACGCTACGCGACGAGGACTTCTGGTTCGCCGGGCACTTCCCGGGGAACCCGGTCATGCCCGGCGTGCTCATCGTCGAGGCGCTCGCCCAGACCGCCACGGTGGCGGCGGCGAGCGCCGGCGGCGACGAGGGCAAGGTCGGCCTCTTCGCCGGCATCGACAAGGTCCGCTTCAAGCGGGTCGTCAAGCCCGGGGACACGATGGTCCTCGAGGCGACGATCACCGCGGTCCACGGGCCCGTCGGCCGCGCCGCCGTGAAGGCGACGGTCGACGGGCAGCTCGCCTGTCGCGGCGAGCTGCTCTTCGCGGTCGTCGACGCGGCGGCCGTCGCCGAGGGGGAAGCCAAGCTGTGAACGTCCACGACCTGCCGGCTCTTTGCCGGCATCGCGAGGCGCGCCCATGAGCGGCCCGCGCTGCCCCGAGGGGCGCCCATGATCGGCCTGCGCCGCGGCCTCGTGCGGGGCGCGCGCATCTCGGCGCTCGGCGTGCACGTGCCCGAGCGCGTGCTGACCAACGACGAGATCTCGCGGTCCCTCGACACGTCCGACGAGTGGATCACCACGCGCACGGGCATCCGCGAACGCCGCGTCGCGCGCGCCGACGAGGCCACCTCGGACCTGGCCGAGGTCGCCGCGCGTCGCTGCCTCGAGTCGGCCGCGATCGATCCGGTCGACCTCGACCTCGTGATCGTCACGACGATCTCGCCCGATCACATGATGCCGGCGACCGCGTCGATCGTCTGCGACCGGATCGGCGCCGTCCGCGCCGGCGCGTTCGACATCCAGGCCGGCTGCACCGGCTTCGTCTACGGGCTCGCGACCGCGACCGCCTTCGTGGCGGCGAACATCTACCAGAACGTCCTCGTGCTCGGCGCCGAGGTGCTGTCGAAGATCCTCGACTGGGAGGACCGGAGCACCTGCGTCCTGTTCGGTGACGGTGCCGGGGCGGTCCTCGTCCAGCCTACCGACAACGGCAGCATCTTCTCGTTCGACCTGGGAAACGACGGGAGCGGCGCGCCCTTCCTCACGATCCCCGCCGGCGGCACGCGCAAGCCGGCGACGTTCGACACGGTGCGCGACCACGAGCACACCATGCACATGACCGGCAGCGAAGTGTTCAAGTTCGCCACGCGCACGGTGGCCGAGTCGTGTGAGAAGGTTCTTCGCGATGCGGACCTGACCGTTGACGACGTCGATCTCTTCGTCCCACACCAGGCCAACATCCGGATCATCGAGTCCGCGGCCCGCCGCCTGGGCTTTCGCGAGAGTCAGGTGTTCGCCAATCTCGACCGGTACGGGAACACATCGTGCGCCTCGATCCCGATATGCCTCCACGAGGCGAGCCAGACCGGACGCCTCGAGAAGGGCGACACCCTGCTTCTGGCAGGCTTTGGCGCGGGACTCACGTGGGGCTCCTGCCTGACCAAGTGGGAGCTGTAGCCTGAAGCCGTGAAGAAGCTCGTCCTGATGTTCCCCGGCCAGGGGTCGCAGGCCGTCGGCATGGGCTGCGACCTGGCCACCGCCGACCCGCTCATGCGGGAGACGTTCGCCGAGGCCTCGGAAGCGCTCGGCTACGACGTCGAGGCGTCGTGCAGGTCCGGGCCGGCCGACCTCCTCGGGCGGACCGACCGCACGCAGCCTGCTCTGCTCACGGTATCGGTCGGCATCCATCGGATCCTCGAGCGTGAGGGGTTGCGTTTCGACGCCGCGCTAGGGCACAGCTTGGGCGACTACTCGGCGCTGGTGGTCACGGGAGCCCTGGGCATGGCCGCGGCGCTGCGCGTCGTGCGGCGGCGCGGCGAGGAGATGCTCGCCGCCGCCGAACGCGCGCCCGGCGGCATGGCCGCGGTGCTCGGGCTCGAGGACGACGCCGTCGACGCGCTCTGCGCCGCCATCGACGGCGTGTGGCCGGCGAACTACAACGCCCCCGGCCAGGTCGTCGTCAGCGGCACGCACGCCGGCCTCGAGGCGTTGACACGGACTGCCGTCGCGGCAGGCGCCAAGAGGGTGGTGTCGCTCGCCGTGAGCGGGGCCTTCCACACACCGCTCATCGCGCCGGCGCTGGCGCCGCTGGGCACCGAGCTTGAGGCGGTCGCCTGGAGAGAGCCGTACCCGCCGTTCTTCTCGGCGACGAGTCTGCGCTTCGAGAGCGATGACCTCGTCACGCTGCTCCGCCGCCAGTTGGTCTCGCCGGTGCGTTTCGGACCGGCGGTGAGCGCCCTGCGCCAGGCGGGGTATGATGCGTTCTTGGAGATAGGGCCGGGGAGCGTGCTCAGCGGGCTCGTGCGCCGCATCGCGCCGCAGGCCGTCGTGTCGCACGTCTCCGATGTCGCGACGCTCACCGCCCTGATCGAGAGCGGCGTCTACCTGGAGGCGAGGTGACGGTAGGACTGGACCTGAGCGGTATTGTCGCGCTGGTGACCGGCGCCGGCCGGGGTATCGGCCGCGACATCGCGCTGACGCTGGCTGCGGCCGGCGCCGACGTCGCCGTCAACGATGTCGGCGGGAATGAGGCCGCCTGCGCGGCGGTCGTCGCCGAGATCGAGGCCCTTGGGCGCAAGGGCCTCATGGTTATGGCGGACGTCGCCGCTGAAGATCAGGTCGACGCCATGGTCGAGCGCGTCGAAGCCGAGCTCGGTCCTCTCGGCGTCGTCGTCAACAACGCCGGCATCACGCGCGACAACGTGATCATGATGATGGACGCCACCGACTTCGACGCCGTGATCGGCACTCACCTGCGAGGCACGTTCCTGGTCTCGAAGGCGGCGGCGCGACGCATGTTCCGCCGCCGCACCGGCAGTATCATCAATCTGTCGAGCGTCGTCGGTCGGCGGGGCAACGCGGGACAGGCGAACTATGCCGCCGCCAAGGCCGGCATCATCGGCCTCACGAAGTCGCTGGCCAAGGAGCTCGGCGGTCGCGGTGTCCGCGTGAACGCGATCGCGCCCGGGTACATCGACACGCCGATGACGCAAGCGCTGCCGGAGGAGACGCGCAAGCTGATCGTCGACAACACGCCGCTGCGCTCGATCGGCCAGACGAGCGACGTCGCCAATGCGATCGTCTTCCTGGCGTCGTCGCAGGCGCGCTTCATCACCGGCGTGACGCTCCCGGTCGACGGTGGGCTGGGCATCTGAGGCGTTCGCGCAGCGTGGGGCGCCGGCGACAGGCGAGGCGAGGACGATGAGGACCACAGTGCGAAAGGACGGAAAGGGGTGAGTCCGGCGACCCAGCCGGCGCGCCGCGTCGTGATCACCGGGATGGGTGTGGTCTCGCCCCTGGGTTGCGACGTCGACCAGTTCTGGCGCCGCCTCGTCGCCGGTGAGTCGGCCGTCCACGAGATCACACGCTTCGACCACAGCGACCAGCGCGTGCACATCGCCGCCGAGGTCCAGGGCTTCGATCCCGAGGACTACGTCGACAAGCGTACGGTGCGCCGCCTCGACCTGTTCAGCCGCTACGCCGTGGCGGCGGCGAAGATCGCCCGTGGCGACGCTGCGTTCGACGTCGGGGCTGAGGCAGAGACGACGGGCGCCGTCATCGGCAGCGGCGTCGGCGGACTGCAGACGCTCCACATCGAGATCGAGAAGCTGCTGAGCAAGGGCCCCGAGCGCACGAACCCGCTGCTGATCCCCATGATGATCCCCAACATGGGCGCGGCGCAGGTGTCGCTGGAGCTCGGGACGAAGGGCCCGTTGAGCTCGACCTGCACCGCATGCGCCGCCGGCTCGGACGCGATCGCGCAGGCCTTCCACGTCATCCGCCGTGGCGACGCCGAGGTCATGTTCGCCGGGGGGAGCGAGGCGCCGATCTCGGCGATCGGCGTGGCTGGATTCGCCGCCGCGCGCTCGCTGTCGCGGCGTAACGACGACCCGGCCGGGGCGTCGCGACCGTTCGATGCCGGGCGTGACGGCTTTGTGATCGGTGAGGGCGCCGGCTGCCTCGTGCTCGAGGAGCTCGGGCACGCCCGCCGGCGCGACGCGCGCGTCTACGCCGAACTTGCCGGGGTCGGCCTCAGTTCGGATTCGTTCCACATGACGGCGCCCGACGAGACCGGCGAGTCACAGGCGCGGGCGATGACGGCGGCGATCGAGCTCGCCGGTCTTCAGCCTGCGGACATCGCCTACGTCAACGCCCACGGGACGGCGACGCAGGCAGGTGACATCGCCGAGGCGAAGGCCATCAAGCTGGCCCTCGGCGATCAGGCCGCCAAGGTCGCCGTCTCGTCGAACAAGTCGATGATCGGCCACTGCCTCGGCGCGTCCGGCGCGATCGAGGCCGTGGCCACCGTCCTCACCATCGTCAACAGCCTTGCCCCGCCGACGGTCAACCTGACCGACCCCGATCCCGAGTGCGACCTCGATTTCGTCCCGCTCGAGTCGCGCTTCATGAAGGTCGACGCGGCCGCCTCGAACAGCTTCGGCTTCGGCGGTCACAACGTCACTCTGGTCTTCCGCCGGTACGGCGGCTGACGCCGCCCCGCCGGCCCCGCCGATGAACGTCACCGTCGAGATCGAGCGCAGGGACTCGCGGCCCGCCAAGCCGGAGTGGATCTGCCCATCCTGCAAGGACGGCGCCAAGCTCGCCGACGTGCGCGGAAACCTGTTCGTGTGCCCGTACTGCGGCTTCCACGCGCGGGTGACCGCGAACGAACGCGTGCGGCAGCTCACGGACCCCGACAGCTTCAACGAGCTCTGGCCGAGCGTGCGGACGCTCGACCCACTCCTCTTCGTCGATCTCGAGGCGTACCCCGACCGGGTGCGCGAGGCGCAGGCCAAGACCGGGCTCAGCGAGGCGATCATCACCGGCTCCGCGACGATCGAGGGCAACGCCTGCGTGCTTGCGGTCATGGACTTCGGGTTCCTCGGGGGCAGCATGGGCAGCGTCGTGGGAGAGAAGCTGTGGCGCTGCGCCGAGCTCGCCGCCGCCGAGGACCTGCCGCTGGTCGCCGTCTGTAGCTCGGGTGGGGCGCGTATGCAGGAAGGGATCCTGTCGCTGATGCAGATGGCCAAGACGAGCTGTGCCGTCGACGTGATCAACGAATCTGGGACGCCTTTCGTCGCGATCCTCGTCGACCCGTGCACCGGCGGCGTGGTCGCGAGCTTCGCGGCGCTCGCGGACATCTGCGTCGCTGAGCCGGGGGCGCTGCTCTCGTTCTCGGGCCCGCGGGTCATCGCCGAGACCACGCGCGAGCCGCTGCCCGAGGGCTTCGGCAGCGCCGAGCGCAACCTCACGCTGGGGCACCTGGACGCGGTCGTCCCGCGTCGGGAGCTCAAGGCGAAGATCGGGAGCTATCTGCGACTGCTGGAAGGGGGTGAGACCCCTGAACGACGAGAAGCACGACGAGCACGAGGTCGCAGCAAGAGAGGGCTGGCTCAGGCAACGGCTGACGGAGCTCGGACGATTGCCACTCTTGCCTGGCGTTCACTTGTCAGAGGAAGTCGACAAGCTGCAGGACAGGCTGAGGAAGCTCCAGTACGAGAAGAGACGCCGTGATGTCTGGGTCACCGTCGAGGTGGCGCGCCACAGGGACCGCCCCCGTACGCGCGACTACATCGCCCACCTCATCGACGGCTTCGAGGAGCTCAAGGGCGACCGGCTGCGTGCCGACGATCCGGCGATCGTCGGTGGCCTGGGCTGGTTCGGCGACCGTGCCGTGCTGGTCGTCGGCCACCAGAAGGGGCGCACCCTCGACGAGCAGACGGCGCACAACTTCGGCATGGCGCGCCCCGAGGGCTACCGCAAGGCCCAGCGGCTGTTCGCGCTCGCGGAGCGTCATTCTCTGCCGGTACTGACCTTCGTGGACACGCCGGGGGCGCACCCCGGCGTCGCCGCCGAGGAGGGTGGCCAGGCGCGAGCGATCGCCGAGACGATGCTCAAGATGGCGCGCCTGACGGTGCCGGTGGTGGCGACGGTGATCGGCGAGGGCGGCTCTGGCGGGGCCCTCGCCTTGGCCGTCGCCGACCGTGTGCTCATGCAGGAGAAGGCGACCTACTCGGTGATCTCGCCCGAGGGTTGCGCGGCGATCCTCTGGCGCGACGCGGCGTTCGCGCCGCAAGCGGCTGAGGCCCTGCGCCCCACGGCGGCGCACCTCCTCGGCCTCGGCGTGATCGAGAAGGTCGTCGAAGAGCCGCGCGGCGGCGCCCACCACAACCCCGAGGCCGCCGCCGCCAAGGTCGGCGAGGCGATCCGCGCGGCGCTCGCCGAGCTCGACCAGATCCAGCCTGAACAGCGTCGCGTCGCGCGCCGGCAACGCTTTCGCGCGCTCGGCGTGTGGACCGAACCGGACGCCGCGGGGACCGTACTCTCGGCGATCCCCGATCTCGGGCCGTGAACCGGCGCCCGCCGCGGGGGCTCAGCGGCCGGCGACGAAGCGGCTGAGGCCGTACGGCTCGAGCGGGACCTCGGGAGGTTCCCCGACGACGACGTCGGCGATGACGTGCCCCGTCATCGGCGAGCAGAGGATCCCATTGGGGCAGAAGCCGCAGGCAGTGACGACGTTCGGGTGCGCGTCGAGACGCCCGAGCAGCGGCAGCCAGTCGTCGGTGAACCCCATGACGCCGCCCCACCAACGGATCACCGCCGTGTCGGCCAGCGACGGATGCACACGCGCCGCCATGTCGAGGACGATGCGCTGGATGTCGAGCGTCGTCGCGGCGCCGACGCTGCCGAGCAGGAAGTCACCGTGGTGGTCCTGGGGCCGGGCGCCGCCGATGGTCAGCCCGCCGTGCCGGGTCTGGCGCCAGTAGATGTACGGGCTGACCCCGTAGATGCAGGCGACCTCCATGAGCGGCGGCAGCGGTTCGGTGACGAAGATCTGCCCGCGCTGTGGCCTGACCGGCACGTCGAGCCCGAGCGGGGCGAGGAACGGGCGCGTCCACGGCTCGAGGGCGACGACCATCTGCTCGCAGACGACGTCGCCCTCCGGGGTGCGCACGCCGACGACCTTGCCTTCGGGCGCCGCGTC
>CAZTMO010000003.1:0-21900 GCA_964615105.1 uncultured Thermoleophilia bacterium | reverse complement strand
AGGCCGAGTATCAGCAGCGCAAAACGTTTGTCGCAGAACATACCCAGGTGATGGATACAGCAGCGTCATGAAGATAGCCGGTCTGCACAAAGTCAGCCTGATCGATTTCCCTGGGCATATCGCCGTCACGGTGTTCCTGGCGGGGTGCAATTTCCGCTGCGCGTACTGTCACAATCGCTGGATGCTCGATGCATCCAGCGTGCAGCCAGTCAGCACCCTACCCGACTTGTTGGGGTGGCTTCAGACGCGCGTTGGCCGCCTGGACGGGGTGTGCATTAGCGGCGGGGAACATACCTTGCATCAGGAACTGGCTGATTTTATGCAGGCCATCAAAAACCTGGGCATGGCCGTCAAGCTGGACACCAACGGCACTCGCCCGGAACAGCTATCGCAACTGCTGGACAGGCAACTGGTGGATTATGTCGCGATGGACCTGAAAGCCCCCCTGGACCCCCGCTATAGCGTGGTGGCAGGCGCGCCGGTGGACCTGCTGGCCATCCGGCAAAGCCATAAGCTGCTGCGCGGGTGGGGATCGGCCTACGAGCTACGCACGACAGTGGGGCCATCGGTGGACGCCAACATGCTGCGCGACATGGCCCGCATCGTGGCGGAACACGAGGTCTGGTACTTGCAGCCCTTCCTGCCCGCCCCTACCGTCAGCCCGGAGGTGAGCGCCCAGCCCTATCTCCGCGAGGAGGAACTGGAGCAACTGGCACAAGAGTTGCGCCATCTAGCCCCCGGCGTGCGCGTGCGCGCAACTCAGCGTGCCCTCGTGGCCGGCCACGCAGCGCCACTCACGGCGCAAGACGGGAGCGGCGACGACCAGCCCGGCGAGCGCGACGCCGCCACCGACGACGAAGACGCCGCCGCCGATCGCTCCGTACAGCAGCGGTGCCGTCAGCGTGCCGGCGAGCGCCGCCGCCTGCATCGCCGTCTGTTCCACCCCTTGGACGGTGGCGAGACGCGGTCGCGGCGTCACCTGGACGAGAAAGGCTTGCTTGGCCGGGAAGGCGAGCGCGAACGCGGCGCCGCCGGCGACCATGAGCGCGAGGTAGATCGTGAGATCGCGGGTCAGACCGACGGCGGCGAAGCTCACGCTCATGACGGCGAAGCCGGCGGTCATGAGCAGGAAGCGGCTGTAACGGTCGGCCAGCATGCCGCCGGCGAACGAGAACAGCATCGGCACGCTGAACGCGATCCACGTGACGCCGACGAACGAGAGCGGCGCCCCGACGTGACGCAGCCAGATGCTCCAGACGACCTCCCAGGCGCCGAAGGCGAACTCAGCCGCGGCGACGACGAGGATGATGGCGAGGACCGGACGAGTGAGCAGATCGCGCAGGGGGATGCGCGGCGGCGTCTCAGTCGGGCGTCCGGGCTGATCGACGTACGCAGCCACGGTGCGGCCCGCGTCGTCATCGCGGGGCGCCGCTTCGGCGTGCCGCACCGGTTCGCGCAGCAGCGCGGCAAGCGCCGCCGCCGTGGCGGCCGTCAACGCGGCGCCGAACACGAAGATGGCGTAGAAGCCGTGCACGCCGCCACCGCCGAGGTGGTACAGCGGCAAGGCGACAGCGGGTCCGACGAGCATGCCGCCGAACTGCGCCGAGGTGAGCCAGCCGTAGGCGCGGCTGCGGTCGCGATCGGTGGTCAGGTCGGCGACGAGCGCCTGAGCGGCCGGCACCACGGCGGCCGCCCCGATCCCCTCGACCAATCTGAAGATCACGAACCAGTACAGGTCGGTCGTGGTCAAGAAGAGCGCTGTCGCGACCGCGTACAGCACCGTGCCGGCGACGATCATCGGCTTGCGCCCCACGCGGTCGCTCAGGCGGCCGAGAGGCGCCGAGAAGATGAACACCCCGACGAAGTACGCGGCGGCGATAACCCCGATGAGCGTGACCGAAGCGTGTGCGTCTTCCTGCAAGAAGACCGGGAGGTAGGGGAAGATGGCGGCCGAGCCGAGCCACACGGCGAAGTCGCCGGCGCACACGAGGCCAAGCTGCAGCCGCGCGCGTGCGAGCGCGCTGGTATCTCTCGTCGGGTGTCGCGGGCGTCTCGGCTTCAACGTGTCCTCGCTGGGGCAGGGGCCGTGCGACCTCGTCCCGGTCCGGACGTACCCCGCGACCGGGTCGCGTCACACCTCGTCCGCGAACTTCGCCAGGATTCCGCCGCGCACCGCGAAGGGGCCACGTGGTCGCATCCGGAGCAGAGAGCGCAAAGCCTTGGTCTCAAGTCGAGGGTGAGACTTACTGGATGCCGTAGGGAGGCAGCGCGGCGGCGTCGGGTCGCGCCCGATCGGTGAGCGTCTCGAGCTCATCGTGAGAGCGCCGGTCGCCGCTGGCGGCGATCCGGCGCCACTCGCGATGCAGTATCGGCGCTCCCACGGCCAGGCCGAGCAGCGAGAGCACGCCGCCGACGGCGAGCACATAGCCGGAGATCACGTCGTACAGCAGTGGCGCGGTGAGCGTCCCGAGCAGGCCGGCGAGCTGCATCGACGTCGTCTCGATGCCGGTGACCGTCCCGATCCACCGCGGCGGGCTCACCTGGATGAGGAACGCCTGTTTGGCCGGGTATGAGAAGGCGATCGCGGTGCCTTCGATCACGTTCACGGCGAGGAAGAGCATCAGATTGGTGGTCGAGCCGTAGACGATCCATGACAGCGCCGAGATCGTGTAGCCGGTGAACATCAGGGCGAAGCGGCTGTAGCGGTCGGCCAGCACGCCCCCTGCGAACGAGAGGAGCATCGGGACGGCGAAAGCGACCCACGTCAGGCCGATGAACGTCTTTGAGGCGCCGAGGTGGTCGAGCCAGATGCTCCAGACGACCTCCCAGCCGCCCATCGCGTAGTGGCTCAGGAAGGCGATGACGACGAAGGCGAGGATCGGCCGCGTCAGCACGGTGCGGTAGGGAAGGCGCTCGCGTTTCTTGAGGCCGCGCGACACGCGTGCGTCGCGCGCCGCGCGACGCACGCGTGTCGCGGCCGGCTCCTTCACGAAGACGAGCATGACGAGGGTCGTGATCGCGGCGAGGGCGGCGCCGAAGTGGAAGATCGCGTAGAAGCCGGCGAGGCCACCGCCCGCCAGGTGATAGAGCGGCGGCGCGAGCGCCGGCCCGACGATCAGCCCGCCGAACTGCGCCGACGTCAGGATGCCGTACGCCTTGCTTCTGTCGCGCTCCGGGGTGACGTCGGCGATGAACGCCTGGCCGGCCGGTCCGACTCCTGCCGTTCCGACTCCCTCGAGCAGACGGAAGAGGATGAACCACAGCGGGTTCGTCGTCGTCGTGAAGAGGAGAAGCGCCAAGCCCGAGAGGGCGGCTCCGCCGACGATGACGGGTTTTCTTCCGATGTAGTCGCTGAGCCAGCCCAGCGGTGACGAGAAGAGCAGCGTCCCGACGTAGTACATCGAGGCGATCAGCCCGATCATGAACATCGAGCTGTGCGCCTGGTCCTTCAGAAAGAGCGGGAGGTAGGGCAGGATCGCCCCGAACGCGGTCCAGGCGACGAAGCTCGCGAAGCACACGACGCCGAGCTGGAACCACTTGGTGCGCTCAGGGCGCGCGTCGCTGCCCGGGGGCGCGTCGCTGCCGGGCCGCTGCGAGGCCGTCACGTCGGGCGCCGGAGCGGCTTCCGACACAGGCGCGGCCACTCCAAGCGCGGGGGTCGTCGTGCCCGGCGCAGGCGCGGCTTCAGCGGGCGCAGGGGTCGTCGTACCCGGCGCAGGGGTCGTCGCATCCTGGATGAAGTCGTCAGGGGAGTCCATGGCTTCCAACGCGAGCTGCTGGGCTCGCCCTCAAGTGAGGCCGTCCCCCGTCGTTGCAGGGCTGGCCCGCCTCGCCGCGCCCTCCTAGGCTACCACCGTGCTTGGCACGCGGTCACCCGGCACCCGTGGCTTCCGGTGCCCTGTGCGCGGTGCGCTCGTCGTGCCGACTGTGCCTGCGCGTCGTCCGCGCCTCTCCTACGCGTCGTGCCGACTATGCCTGCGCGTCGTCCGCGCCCCGCCTACGCGTCGCGCAGCGTCGGCACGAAGACGGCGACGAGCGCGGGAACGGCCACGACGAGCCCGGCGACGACGAACAACGTCTGCGGGCCCACCAGGTTGAGGAGCGCACCGGCGGCGAGCACAGAGACCGCGTAGGCGCCCTGCGTGAGCATGAAGCGCGAGCCCCACACACGGCCGCGGACGTGCTCGGGCACGACGCGCTGCACGTAGGTGTCAATGGCGATCAGGCCGCCGGCGTTCGCGGCACCGATCACGGCGAAGATCACAGCGGCGATCCACACCCGGTTCGCCGCCGCGACTGCGGCCATCCCGGCGCCGGTCACCGCGAAGCCGGCGATGATCGCCCGGCCGACGCGCAGGCGGCCGGCCAGTCCCGCCACCACCAGGGACCCGGTCAGGTAGCCGACGGCGATCGCGGCCTCGAAGATGCCGAAGCTGGCGATGCCGAAGTCGAGCTCTCCCGTCTGGTCGCCGTTGCCGAGCACGGTCACGGCGAGAAAGAACGTCAGCGGCAGAGCAGCGCCGAGGCCCAAGGCGATGAACACGGCGAGCATCGTGTTGGCGAGCAGTCCCGTATGGTGGCGAATGTACGCGAAGCCCTCACGCAACTCGCGACTGAACGAGCGCGCAGCCCGCTCCGCCGCGCGCGTCGGCCGCCGGTACGACATCAGCACCAGCGTCACGGCCGAGACGAAGAAGGTCACGGCGTCGACGCGGAAGGCCGTGGTGGTCGAGACCGTGGCGAGAAGAAAGCCCGCGCCCGCGTAGCCCAGCACCTCGGTCAGAGTCTCGGCCGAAGCGAGAAACGAGTTGGCGCGCATCAACTGCCGTTCCGTCACGAGGTCGGGGAGCAGCGAGAGCTTGGCCGGGTCGAAGATCACGGTCAGGCTGGCTACGGCGAAGCTCAGGACGAACACACTCCACAGCGCATACGCGGCAGCGACGGGGACGAGCAGCACGATGGCGGTGCGCAGGATCTCGGCGGCGAGCATCACCCGGCGTTTGTCGAAGCGGTCGATGATCACGCCGGCGAACATCCCGAAGAGCAGGTACGGCAGCGTGTAGAGGGCGAGGGCGATGCCGGTCGACAGGGCGGAATCGGTGGCGCCGTACACGAGCCAGGGAAAGGCGATGTAGTACAGGCGGTCGCCCATCTGCGAGACGAACTGCCCCGACCAGAGCAGAAGGAAGTTGCGGTTGGCCCACAACGCGGGCGCCGTCCGCGCCCTGCGACACCTAGGCGACGCCTGCGCCACCCGTTCCGCTTGTGTCGTCTCGACGGACTCCACGTCCACCTCCCCTCGCCGGCTCGTCTGCCTTCGTCTGCTCGCCGTCGCGGCTGGACCCGCGTGGACGACAGTCCATCATCATTCGCCGCGCAGGGGAACGGTCTCCTCCGCCTCAGGGCGACGGTCTTGCCGAATACGACAGGTGACGGACGCAGGTGTTGCCAGTTCTGACACGTGTTGTCCAAACCGGCAACCCTCGCCCGTCACGTTGCGCGTCTTGGCCAGTACGAAGTCCCCTCAGGCTCGCAGGGACCTCCCGTAGCATGCCGCCCACGTCAATCGTCAACCACTGTTAATCGGCAGTGGGGCGCGCGAGTTGAGAGGGAGGGACAGTCAGTGCACCCGCACATCAAGATTCATCACATCAAGATTCACTGAGTGACTGGTTAGGTGCGTACTGATGAAGAAGATCGAAAGCCTGCTTATCTCGTTACTCTTCGCAGTCGCGACCGTTGGTGGGAGCGGCAAAGTCCACTAGTCCCACCGGTGTTCGGCTCGTCTCGGCGAACCCAATCTGGTATAGCTTCGGCCGCGTCCTGCCGATAATGGTGGGACCACGAGTCACGGATGCGGCCATTGTCAATGCTGCCCAGCAGTTTCCGTGCGCTGTCGATTATGACGGCGCTTGCTTCGCTCACAGCGGTTGCGGCTGCCGTTCACTACTTGCCACCCGCACACTGGTTGGAAGTGGCTGCGGCATGCGTCGTGCTCGCGGGCTTGGCCCTGATTGCAGAGAGTCTTGCTGTTGAGTTCACGGATAGCATTACTCTCACCGCATCCAATCTGCCGATTCTTCTGGCAATCATGTTTCTCGGCCCCGCTCCGGCCATGTCAGTTGCGGTCATTGCTGGGCTGTGGGGATGCTGGCGCGAGCGCTCCGCCTACATCGCGCTGTTCAACGTCTCCAATTACGTCATTGCCGCCGGAGTGGCAGGGCTGATCTTCCGGTGGCTTGAAGGCGCATGGGGATTTCGCGAATCGGCCATTAGCGTAGCCTTCCTTGCTGCAGGGGTGACTGCTGCAGCGACGTATGAGTTCTGCATCGGCTGGGCGATTGGCTTGGCCTCACGGCTCATATATGGACGTTCGATCGTCACCTACTGGAAGGCGGAGATTGCACCGTTCGCACGCTCTTTGGTTGTGCTCTGGGCCCTTGGTCTCATGACCGCCGCCTTGTACGCCGAGGCAGGCTTGGTGGCGGTGGTGCTCCTCTTCGTTCCGCTCTTCGCCAGCCAGTACATGTTCAAGCTGCTTGCGCGCGAGAAGCAGCACGTCGCCAGGCAGAAGGAACTGAGCGATCAGTACCTCGAGATGAACATCGGCCTGGCTGCTGCCATGGTCGTGTTGCTCGACAGCAAGGACGAGTACACGGCTCAGCATTCGGCGGCGGTGGCCATGTACTGTCGAGACATCGCGGCGGCGCTCAGTCTCCCCGCGGAGGAGGCCGAGGCGCTCCATCTTGCCGGCCTTCTGCACGATCTGGGGAAGGTCGGCACGCCGGATGCGGTGTTGGGCAAGGACACGGTCCTGAACGAGGACGACTGGGAGTACATCAGGCAACATCCCGGCAAGGGCGCTGAGGTGCTGTCGCACCTCGTCGCCTACCAGGACGTGGCGGACATCGTCCAGTACCATCACGAGCGGCTGGACGGCAGCGGGTATCCGGACGGCGTGACAGGCGAGCGGATTCCCGAGCTGAGCAAGATCCTCGCTATTGCGGACTCCTACCACGCGATGACGTCCGACCGGCCGTATCGGGCGGCGCGCAGTTCCTTCGACGCGCTCAAGGAGCTGCGCAGGGCAGCTGGCGTCACTTTGGACGCTCGCTACATCGAAGTCTTCGCGCAGATGCTCCGCGACAAAGACCTCGCGTATCGTGAAGGCACCTCCACGGACTTCATGGGCGAGTATGAGCGCGGGCGCATCAATCTGCGCTTGCGTGGCAAGGCGCTCGCTGAGCTCAGGGATCTCGCCAAGGAGCGGGAAGACCCAGCGGCGAGCTGACCAGAGCGCGAGCCACGACGGCCGCCAGCCCGGCTTTGACGGCGTCCGCTCCGACGAACGGTAACACGCCTACGCTCACCGCTGTACTGACGCTCATGTCGAGGTGAACGCTGAGCCACGCCGACCCCAAGGCGTAGATGGGCGCCAGCCCCGCCATGCCGGCCAGCAGAAGCCATGCGGCGGTCGGGTCATGACGTCGGGCAAGCTCTCCGGTGACCAGCGCGCCAGGAACGAAAGCCAGCAAGTAGCCCCCTGTCGGGCCGAGGAGCGCGCCGATGCCCGACGT
Organism: uncultured Thermoleophilia bacterium; assembly: GCA_964615105.1. Lineage (GTDB taxonomy): Bacteria > Actinomycetota > Thermoleophilia > UBA2241 > UBA2241 > UBA2241. The sequence goes on along the minus strand of CAZTMO010000003.1, from coordinate 14,323 downwards.
CCCACCTGCGTAGACAGGCGCCACGAGGCCGAGTGCCAAGTAGGCCACGACGCTGAGGGCGGCGAGATGCGGCCCGAGGACCATCGCCGCGAGCAGGACGAAGAAGACCTGAAGGGTGACGGGCACTGGCCCGAGCGGGATCGTCGCGAAGGCCCCGCTGGCGATGAGCGCGGCGAAGAGGGCGCTGCGGGCGATGTCGGAGGTCGTCAGGCGCACGAATTGTCAACCAAGCTCGAACGAGCCAGGATGACAATGTATGGAGCGCCCGGGACGTGTGTCAAGCGTGCCGCCCGGGCGCTCCTCCCCCCGACCCCCAAGGGCCGTCCTTCAGTGGAGTGTCACGTCGCCACTGTGGAACCGCTGGATGTGACGATGGGGCAGTTGGACGAGGAGCGCGCCCTTCTCGTCGATGCCCAAGGCCAAGCCGGTGACGGGGCCGCGGCGCGTTTGCACGCTGACGCTCCGCCGCGCGAGGTAGTCGCGCTCGCGAAAGTCGTGAAGGACCTGGTCGAAGCCGTTGCGCACGGCGTCAGTGTAGCGTTCCTCCAGCGAAAGGAGCAGGCGCGCCAGAAGGTCGCTGCGGTCGACTGGCTTACCGGAGGCCGTCTTGAGGGACACTGCCGTACGGCGTAGCGCCACAGGTAGCTCACCGTACTCGGTGTTCACGTTGAGCCCTATGCCGACCACGACCCAGTCGATTGCGTCCTGCTCGCCGGCGACCTCGAGGAGGATGCCACCTACCTTGCGATCGTCGATGAGCAGATCGTTGGGCCACTTGATGCGCAGGGAGACGTGGGCGAGCGCTTCGATCGCGTCACAGGCGGCTGTGGCGGCGGCGATCGTCAGCAGGTGGACGTCGGCCATGTCGACCGGCGGGCGCAGGACTACGGAGAAGAGAAGGCCCTTGCCGGCGGGTGACGTCCAGCGACGTCCAAGGCGTCCGCGGCCGGCCGACTGCCGCTCGGCGACGACGACGGTGCCCTCGGGGGCTCCGGCGGCGGCCAGGTTCTTCGCCTCGATGTTGGTCGACTCGATCTCGTCGTGGTAGCGGAACGAGCGCCCGAACATGCTCTGCTCCGTGCGTTCGCTGACGAGCGCCATCGACAGGGCGGTAGGTTCGTCCTCGAGCTTGTAGCCACGCCGCGAAACGCCGACGATGTCGTATCCGCGCTTGCGCAGGGAGTTGACGTGCTTGTGCACGGCGTTCCGCGACACGCCCAGCGTCTGGCTGATCGCCTCGCCCGAGACGAACCCGGGGCTGTCGCGCAGGATGTCGATCACGGTCCGCTTGTTCTGATGCATCTTCTTGGTCTCGACGTAGACGACCGGTGCGCCGGCTTCCATGGACACCCCCAACGGGACTCGCTGCATTGCGCGGAGGATGCTAGCCACGGCGATCGTGCCGGTAATCAACCTACGGTTGTATCTTCCCGCCTCTTCGACAGTCAGCCGTGTGCGGCTGCGTCATCCTTGCGCACCTTGCCTGCCACCCGTTTGTATGCCAGCGCGGCCTGCAGCCGGTCGCGCACGCCGAGCTTCGAGAAGATGTGATTGATGTGGGTCTTGACGGTCGCGGGTGAGAGCACGAGGTGATCTGCGATGTCCTGGTTGCTCGCCCCTTCTGCGATCATTCCGAGGATCTGTGCCTCGCGTCTTGTGAGACCACAGAATCCCGACGCCGTTGCGTTCCCTTCTCCGCGCTGTGAGCGACGATGCTCGGCAGCAACATCGCGCACTTCCTTGTGGGGGCTTCTGGAGGCTTTCGCGAGCACGGAAGCGATTTCCGCATCGGTGCGATGAGCGACCGCGGCACGCGTCGCCGCCGCGCCTTGAAGGGCACCGAGGTTCAAGGACGCGATCAGGAGTGGCAAGCTCCTCGGGTGGCGGGCGATCACGTCGAGCAGCGAGACGATGGTGTCGCCGTCCTCGGTGGCCGAGAGGAGGTCCGCAGCGACGTTGGGCTCGAGGACGAGCTCCTGCGCGAGGAAGTTGAGGTGTCCGAGCTTGAGTTGCTCCGGCACGCAGCGACGCAAGGCTTCGATCGCCTGGGCGCGCATGCCGGCCCGATAGGCGAGCAAGGCGTCGAAGAACTCCGCCTTCCATGCGACGAAAAGCAGGTCGAGCTCACGGGCCGCCTTGGCCACGTCGGCGAGCTGCTCTCGGACGCGCTCACCGCCCAACCCACGCGTGTAGGCGAGGTTGGCCGACACGTTCAGGAACGCGTTCCGGGCGCTCGTGCCGTGGGCGATTCCGGCTGCACGCACGTAATGCGTAAGCGCCTCTTGGTGATTGCCGCGTCGGCGCTCGGCCGTCCCCGCGTGGCAGATGGCCATGGACAAGCAGTGCGGATCGTCTGAGGTAGAGGGGGCGTCGATTGCGCGACGTCGAAGTTCCGCCGAGCGTGTGATCTCACCTGCGCATGAATGGAGTTGAGCCTCGGCGTCGTCCACCAGCGCTACCACGTACTCGAACCCATAGCGGTCGCCAAGCTGTCTTGCCGCATCGAGGTCGCGGCGAGCGCCTGGCCAATCGGCCAAGAACAGCCTGGTGGAGCCGGCGATGTTCAGAAAGGCCATTCGAAGGCTCGGGGAGCCGTGTGCGGCAACGATTGCTGCCGCGGCGTCTGCTGCCTCAATCGCCTGCCGGTAGCGTCCCGAGCTGCTGGCAGCGTACACGGTCTGTGCAGCGAGTCTGGCTTGCTCTCCCGGCAAGCTGCCGTCCGCGAGTCCGCGAGCCTCTTCGAGCGCACGGGCCGCTTCCGGCCATCGACACTCGGCATTGAGAGCCGCACTGAGGCTGATGAGCGTGTGTACCCTCTGTCCCACATCGTGCGTCACCCCGAGGGCCTGCCGGCAGGTCTTCGCGGCTTCCGTCATGTCCCCCTTCCAGAAGAGCGTGCGCTCTTTGGCCGAGAGGGCACGATACACGCCGCCTTCGTCGCCGTCCGTCTCGAACGCCGCCGCTGCGAGGTCGATGTGCTGGAGGGCGGCGTCGAAGCTGCCCGCCCTCATGTCGGCTTCTCCGGCTATCAGGTGCGCCCACGGCTCGCAGCGTTTCAACTCATCGGGCAGGCGTGCGGTCCACGATTCCAGCGTGTCCGAGCGGAAGGCGTCGAGGTCTGTCACGCCGACGCGCGAGACGACTCCCAGCGCGCAGCGGGGCTCGTTGGCGGCGAGGCACAGCTCCACGGCCCTCTCGGCGTCCCCGTGGTCTTCGAGAGCCTTCGCGGTGGCCAACTGCAGCGCGTGGAAGCGATCTGGACCGTCCTCCTGGATCGCCTTCCGGCGCAGGAACTCACGGAACAGGCTGTGGTATCTGTACGTACCCTCATCGGCAGTGGCGAAGGTGAACACGCCGTTGCTCCGAAGGTGGCTGAGGATCCGGTGTGCGCGACGCGGGGCGCCGACGCGCTTGGCGAAGTCGACGGAGAGGTGCTCGAGACAGCACGTCCGGCGCAGAAACGCCCGGACCTCGTCCGACTCTCGCGAATACACCTGTTCCGCGAGATACGAGAAGACATCCTGCTCGAGGCGCGGGTCGGACAGCGCGCTCTCCAGACTCTCGATGCCCACCCAGCGGGTTGCGAGTGCCGCCAGCACGACGCTTGCCGGCCACCCCTCGGTGAGCTCGGCGATGGCGGCGGCGTGATTCGAAGACAGCGTCGTGTCGGCACGCCGCGTCACGACCTCGAGGACTTCGTCCGGGCCGAAGCGCAGTCCCTCGACGCCGACCGTCGCGAGATCACCGTTGAGGCGGAGCTTACCGACTTCGAGCGCGGGCTCGTAGCGGCTCAGGACCACGAAGCGCATGGTCGGCGGCAGGTTCGTCACCAGATAGTCGAGCGTGGTGTTGAGGCTTCGCGAGTCGGAGGCCTCATGGTAGTCGTCGAGCACCAACCAGAGGTCGTCGGCGGTCGTGTCCGCGGCCTCGGCGACGAACTCGGCGACCATCTGATCGATCGGATACGGTGCGTCATGGGCATTGGCGAGACGGTCGATGATCGTCTGGCCGAAGCCCGGATACAGCCCGGCGAAGGCTTGGACGAGCGATGCGATCAGTACCACAGGGTCGTGGTCGAGGACGTCCAGTTTGTACCAGATGAAGTGAAGATCGAGACGACGGATCGCTTCGAGGACGGCTGTCGTCTTGCCGTAGCCGGCCGGCGCGCAGACCAACGTCAGGCGGCAGCGAAAGGAGCGCTCGAGGAGCTCCAGCCTCTCGGGGCGAAGACAGGCGTCGCCGACTCGCGGCGGCGACAGCTTTGCCTTGACGAGCGGCGGCAGTGCCCCCTTGTGCGCCACGTCGCTCCTCGCTTGACGTTGGAACGGCGCGCCTCAGCGGCGCGCATCAACTATAGCAATCGCGGAGTCAGAGGCAGCCCTCGCGCGAATCAACGTTAGGTTGACATTGCGGAGACGCACGCGTTGCGGAGCCAATGAAGGCGGCGCGCTCCCCGCACTGTCCTCTCGCGCTGGACGAGAGCGCCGACGGCGCGTACATACTGCGTCCGTCACGCCGCCTTGATCTTGCGCCAGGCCTCGTCCCAGGCGGCCTGGAACTCGCCGAGGTCGCGCATGTTCTGCGCGCGGGCGAGTTCCTCGTCGGTCGGCGTGATGCTGAGGGCGAACTCGTCCGTGTATTCCCAGGAGGCCGGGGCTATGGGTGAGAGGTACCAGACCCAGCTCGCGTTCTTGCCGGCCACCTTCGGGTCCATCAGGTAGTCCATCCACAGGTGGGCGCCGTAGCGGCTGCTGTTGGCGACGGGACAGACCATGTTGTCGACCCACTTGAAATACCCGTCGCTCGGGCGCACGAAGTCGACCAGCGCCTTCGCCTCATCATCGCCTCCGAGGACGTCGATCGCCATGAGCGCGTCCCCGTCCCAACAGTGTACGAAGTGCTGCCCTTGGGCGATCGCGCGCTTCATGTTCACCGAGTCGTAGGTGGCCACCAAAGGCTTCTGCGCGACCATCTTGGCGGTCGCCTCGTCAAGCTCTGCCTGATCGGTCGTGTTGGGGTCGTGACCCAGGGTGAAGAGGCCGATGCCGACGACGTTCCGCAGGCTGTCCAGCATGTTGATCCTGCCCTTGTTGGCGTGATCGAAGAGCGGCGTCCAGTCGGTCGTCTTCTCGGCGACCTTGTCGGTGCGGCGGGCGTAGCCGGTGGTGCCGTAGAAGTAGGGCACGCTGTACTTGAGGCCCCCGTTCCCGTCCTTGTCGTCGTAGACCGGGTTGCGGAACTGCTCGCCGACGAACTTGAAGTTGGGCAGGTACTTCATGTCGAGCGGCTCGAGCAGGCCGCTCTTGATCATGACGCTGACCATCCAGTCGGAAGGCACGATGACGTCGTAGCCGGTGACGCCGGCCTTGAGCTTGGCGAGCATCTCCTCGTCGTTGGCGAAGTACACCTCCCTGACCCTGATCCCGGTCGCGTCCCGGAAGTCCTTGGCGATGCCGGGCGCGAGGTAGTCGGTCCAGTTGTAGAACGAGACCTCGGACGGCTTCGTCTCCTCCATGGGCGGGACGCTGCCCCCGGCGGCCGGCTCTCCGCCCGTGCCGCAGGCGCCGGCGAGCGCGCCGACCGCCGAGGCCGACAGGCCGAGGAGCAGGGCGCGCTCGATGAACTGCCGGCGGCTGATGCCGCCGCGGCGCGCCTCGGTGCAGAGGCCGGCCAAGTCCCGCTCATGACGCCGTCCGGCCATCTCGTCGTCCAGTGCTTTCCCGGGCTTGTCGCGCATGTCCTCGTCCTCCTCCTGCTCCATCTGCTGCTCGAGTGTTGTTGCGTCGGTGTGCCGGTGCGCCGGGACGGTCCGACTGTCCTGGCCCCTCGCCGAGGACCGCACGCTGCTCAGACCCGGTCTTCGAAGCACGCGGCGCGCGCCGACGGCCGCAGGCAGTGCTGCGACGTCTGCGCCTGGTTGTAGCCGCCGACGCCCATGAAGGCGACGACATCGCCCTCCGCCACGACGGGGAAGGCGTAGTCCTCGGCGAAGAGATCGTCGCCTTCGTTGATGTGCCCGCTGATGGTCACGACGTCGGAGCGTGGCGCGTCGACGTTGCGACACAAGACGATCTCCTGCTCGCGCCCGTAGACGAAGCGGTCACACATGACGTTCCAGCCCACGTCGAGGCCGACGAAGAGCGACCCCAGGCGACGCTCGACCGTGACCACCTCGGCCAGGAGCGCGGCGCAGTCGTTCACCAGGAACTCGCCCGGCTCGACGCCGATCACAAGGCCGAAGCGCCCCAGACGGTCCTTCAAGATTCCCGCGAAACGGTCAAGATCGAGCGCCTTCTCACCGTCGTGTACGGGCGTACCGAGACCACCACCGACGTTGATCTCGCGAAGGGGGCACCCGCATCGTAAGAACACCTCGACCATCCCGCACGCCTCTCGCAGCGCCGCGTCGAACGCGGGCAGCTTGTCGTCGAACATGCAGTTGGCCACGTGCAGGTGCACGGTGTCCACGGTCAGCCTGTGCGAGGCGGCGAGGCTCAGTGCCCGCTCCAGGTCCTCCTTGTAGACGCCGAACTTGGTCGGCCTGGCCCCGCTGTAGAAGCTGCCCTCGGCCCGATCGCGCTGGGCGCCGGCGCGGGGGTTGATGCGGATGCCGATCGTCCTGCCGGGGAACCTGCGGCCAAACCGGTGGATCTGGCTGATGAGGTCCACGTTGATGTGCACTCCGAGCGGCACGATCTCGTCGAAGTCCCGGTCCGAGACGTTCGTTCCCGTGAAGCTGACCTCCTGCGGTTGCCAGCCGTGAGCCAGGGCGTGCCGGACCTCGCCCGGGGAACACACGTCCAGCCCGACGGCGTCGGGGTGATCAGGCGGCGCGAGGCCTCGCAGAGCGCGGAGCAGCTCGGGTTCGCGGTTGGCCTTGAGGGCGAGACGCACGGTGTGGCGCAGGCCGGCGGCGGAGAGCGCCTCCTGCAGCATGCGGGCCTTCTCGCCCACCCGCGGCAGGTCGAGCGCGTAGAGTGGCGTCCCGTGTCTCCTGGCCAGCTCCTCGGCGTCACGCCCGGCGATCAGCAGCCGGCCGTCCCGGACGCGCATGCCGGCGTGTTCCCATGCACGTACTGCTCGCGCGGATCCCACCAGACCTCCCCTCATCAACCGCCGGCCGCTCCCCTGCGCCGACCGGCACCTTGAAGCGATGCGCCGAGCCAGGTCGGCCGACACCAGCGTGCTCCATCGTCAGGCTCGCTGCCTCTGTCCGCGTCAAGCCAGCGCCGCCAGCGCCAGCGACACCGCCTCGGCGGGCGTGGACGCTCGCAGCAGGCCGTTGGGCTCGCCTTGGGCGGCGCGGGTCACCGTGGCTTCGCCCTCCGCCGCAGACCCGGGGCCTGGCGCGCCGGGCGGGCGCACCGTCCAGCTGCCGAGCAGCACCACGGTGCGCCCCAGGTTGCGCGCCAGGGCGATCTCGCTGAGCGTGCCCCAGGCGCCGCCGACGGCGATGACGACGTCGCCGCTCGCCACCACGCTCAGGTTGCGGGCGTATCCCATCGCGCTGCAGACCGAGTAGGTCAGGTCGTCGTTGGCGCGGCTGCGGTCAGCCTCGGGCATGATGCCGATGCTGACGCCGCCCTTGGTCTTGACGCCGCGGGCGACGGCGGCCATGACGCCGTCGCGGCCGCCGCAGACGACGACGCAGCCCGCCGCTGCCAGCAGCTCGCCGAGCTCCTCGGCCTTGGCGGCGAGCTCTGGAGAGGCGACGCTTGCGCCGATCACGCTGACGTAGGTCAGGGGCATCGTCAGGCCTTCGAGGTGGGCGGGGCAGGCTGGGCGTCGCCGTGCTGGGCGGCACCGGCAGGGGCGTTGCCGGGAGGGGCGAAGCGGCCGCGCCCGGCGACCCTGTCCTCTTCCGCGCGCCGCAGGCAGGCCCACGGCTTGCGCCCCGGCGTGCCGTAGAGAATGTGGAAGTCGTCGCGGTAGCCGCGCTCCTCGTAGAACCGCATCGCCTCGTGGTTGGCGGTGTCGACGCCGATCTCCACGTCCTCGATACCGCGGCGCTCGAGCTCGGCGTCCACCGCATCCATCAGAGTAGTGCCCACACCGGCGCCGCGTGCGCCGTCGGCGACGCTCAGGTGGATCAACTCCGCGCGGGTGTCGCCCGTGTACCAGACGGGGTCGGGTCCGTGAACGGCGGCGTAGGCGTAGCCGACCGGCGCGCCGTTCCGCCACGCGACGAGCACGAACGCGTCGCCCTCCAGTGTCTCCAGCATCTCCGCCCGTTCCAGAGGCCACGACTGCTCGAACGGGCGGATCGGCACCACCGCGCCGGGCAACGCGGCGACGTGGTCGAGCAGCGCCCTCCAGAGTGGGGCGAGCATGTCGATGTCCTGTGGGTCGAGCTTCTCGACAGTGACGCCGTCCGGCATGCTTCTGCTCCTCGTCAGCTCCGCGGAAGGATCGCCTCGAGCAGCCGTACGGCGCCGGCCTTGCTCAGCGGCTCGTTGAGGTTACCGCACTTCGGGCTTTGCACGCACGAGGGGCAGCCGCTCTCACAAGGGCAGTCGGCGATGAGGTGGACGGTGTCGGCGGCGAGGCCCTCGAAGGCATTGAAGCCGCGCTTGCTCAGGCCGATGCCGCCCGGGTAGCCGTCGTAGATGAAGACGGTGGCGCGGTCGGTCTGCCAGTGCCAAGGGGTGGAGAGGCCGCCGATGTCCCAGCGGTCGCACATGGCGTAGAGCGGCAGTAGGGCGATGAGGCCGTGTTCGGCGGCGTGGAGTGCGCCGGCGAGCTCGGGCTCGACTGAGGCTGGCTTGGGGGGCGCCGCACCCGCCCCAATCGAGGCAGGCGTGGCTGGCGCGGCCGGCGGAGGTGCGGCGGGTGTCGCAGACGCTGCGGGCGGTGTAACGCGGGCCACGAGCTCGGGGCCGAGCGTGAACCAGAGTGCCTCGGTCGTGAACGTCTGCTCTGGCAGGTCGAGGCTCACGGTGTCGAGCACGCGGCCGTCGGTGAGGTCGCGCTTCTGGTAGGCGCTGACCTGCTCGGTGACCTCGATCTCGCCGAAGAAGAGGGCGGCGCCGGCCAGCGGCCGCATGGCGGCCTGGCCGGCGATGGCCACGTCCTTGTCGATCTTGGCCTGCGTGTAGAAGGCGCCGCTGTGGTCGTCGACGAGCACCGTACGGCCGTCGAGGTCGAGGTGCTCAACGAGGTAGCTGCGTCCCAGGTGCAGGTAGACGGCGCCGGGGTGGGCGACACGAAAGACGCGCTCCTGCTCGACGGTGCCGAGGATCTCGCCGCTGCGCGTCTCGACGATGACGAAGATCACGGCTGAGGCCGAGCGCAGGGAGACGTCGGCGGCGGGCGAGTGCGGCCAGGCCCAGGCCAGGCCGCCGGCCCGCCGCCTGAGCTTGCCCGCCCGCGCCAGCGCCTCGGCACGCAGCATGCCGCGCTCGCCGAAGAAGCGCTCGTCCGCCGCCGTCAGCGGCCGCTCGTACGCCGCGCTCTGCAGGTGCGCGTCCGAGATGTGTGGGTTGTCGAGGTCGACGACCGCCTCCTCCACCTGCCGGTCGAGGAGTCGCTCCGGCTCGCGCATGAAGCACTGGTCAAGGGCGTCCTGGCCGGCGACGAGCACGGCCCAACCGTGCCCGGACCGGCCGGCGCGTCCCCACCGCTGGCGCAGGCTTGTGACGGTTCCGGGGAATCCGGTGACGAGCGCGACGTCCAGGCTTCCCACATCGATGCCGAGCTCCAGCGCGCTGGTCGCGATCACGGCGTCGAGCTCGTGCTCGAACAGCCGGCGCTCGATGTCGCGGCGCTGCTCGGGCGTGTAGCCGGCGCGATACGGCTGGACGCGCTCCCCGCTGCTGGTGTGGGTGGCGGCGTCGACCTCGTTGCCGCCGGCTCGCCGGCCAGCCTCAGGGTCGCGCTCGTCGAGGCGGCGGCGGACGTGGTCGAAGACCAGCTCCGTCGCCTTGCGCGTCGGCGCGAAGGCGATCACCCGCGCCCCTGCGAGCACCGCCTCGGTGACGACGTAGCTCGACTCGACGAGGCTGCTGCGCCGCGTCCCCAGATCGGGGTCTTCCAGCGGCGGGTTCCAGAACACGATCGTCCGCTCCGGATGCGGCGCTCCGTCCGCGTCCACGACCTCGAAGGGCAGCCCGACCAGCCGCTCGGCGAACCCCTGCGGGTCGGCGATCGTGGCCGACGTGAGCACGAACCGCGGCGTCCCGCCGTAGACTTCGCAGAGGCGTCGCAGGCGGCGGACGACCTGGGCCACATGCGAGCCGAAGACGCCACGGTAGACGTGCGCCTCGTCAAGGACGACGTACTCCAGGTGATGGAGGAACTCGGCCCAGCGTTCGTGCGCCGGCAAGATGCCGACGTGCAGCATGTCGGGGTTCGAAAGGACGACGGTGGCGTTGCGGCGGATGGCCGCGCGCTGGCTCTGCGGCGTGTCGCCGTCGTAGATCGCTGGCACGACGGCGCGTAGCGCTTCGCCGGCACGCCCCGTCTCGCCGGCACGCCCCCCGTCGCCGACGCACGACTTCGCGTCTCTCGACGCGATCCCGTCTGCCGGAGGTGCGCCGGACGTGCCGCTGCGACGCTTCGGTAGCGCTCCGGCGCGCAGCACGGTGAGCTTGCGCGCCTGGTCTTGGGCGAGTGCCTTGGTGGGGTACAGGTACAGCGCCCGCGCCTTCGGGTCACGCGCCGCGGCGTCGAGCGTCGGCACGGCGAAGCACAGGGACTTGCCGCTCGCCGTGCCGGTCGAGACGACGACGTTCTTGCCCTCACCCAGCAGGTCGTACGTGGCGCGCTGATGCGACCAGAGGTGGTCGATGCCGGCGGCGGCCAGGGTCGCCGCGACGGCCGGATGGAGGCCGTCCGGCAGCGGCGCTCCGCGGCCCGGCCTGGCGGCCTCGTGCGCGACCGCCACGACTTGCTCGTGGCCGCCGCCCGTGAACAGCGCCACGAGTGCGTCGTGTGTCTCGCGCGTCATCTGCGGCTCCCGCGTCGACGGGCCGCCCGGCGACTCCGGGCGGCTCCGGGAGTCTATCCCGCGGTCACGCGAGAAAAGGGGTTCGCGGCACGTCCGCGGACACAAAGAGGGCGCCTCACGGCGCCCCCTGCTACGCCTCGCTGTCGCTCTTGTCTACTTGATACGACGTCCGACGTCGAGGGTGAAGAAGGTCACGGGATCGCAGCAGTCGCCGTAGCCCTCGCCGCGCACTCTCACGCCTACCCCGATGTTGCGGAAGCACTTGGTCAGGATCACGGCGCGGTGCCCCTCCGAGTGCATCCATCCGTCGACGACGACCTCGGGGGTCGAATAGAGACCGGACCCCCAGGCGATGTTCTCGCCCACCTTCCAGAAGCTGAAGCCGGAGCGCCTGTAGCCGAACTTGATGAGCCGGCGCGAGAACGGATCACCGTTGCGGGACTGGTGGCCGAAATAGGGCTTGGCGCGCATCTCGGCCGAGTGCGCGCGCGCAGCGCGCACCAAGCACGGTTTCACCCGGAGCTTGGAAAGGCCACGCTCCGTGCGGATCTCGTTGACCAGGGCGATGATGCGCTTCTCCTTGGGGGTGAGCTTCGTCGAGGCCGACGCGGTCGCCGGGAGGACGACGAGCGCGGCGAGGACCGCCACCGTCAGGAACAACGTCAGTCTGGCCTTCATGGCTCACCCCCGAGCCGAACCGAGTGGTATGAGGCGTTCGCCCGCTGCGCACGGCCCTCTTACTCGCCTCTATCGGCCCCGAGCGGGACGAGTTGAGGCCCATGGGGGAGCATCTTTCGCCAGTCGAGACAACGCCGCCGGACGAGACGCGGCGCGGTGGGGCGCGGCGCGGCGCCGCGAACGCCAACGGTGGCGGCTTGCCGGTCTCGACGAAGGCGGTGTATCGTCGCGCCAGTCATGCACGGCCTGACCCCTGACCGGCGGTTGCGGCTCGACCGCCGCCGCAAGCAGATCAGGCGCCGGCGCGCGGGTGCGCTGGTGATCGTCGCGACCCTCGCGCTTCTCGCCGTCTGGCTCGCGTACGCGCTGCCCGCGGACACCCCGGCGCGCGTCCCCGCCGCCGCGGCGCAGCCGACCTTCGCCGAGAAGGCGTCCGTCGACCGCCGCGTCGTCGTGGCGACCGTCGACGACGTTGAGGTCCTGCTTCCCGTCGCCCTCGAGGACATCACCGCGATCGGCTATCACGCGGCCGACAGCGCGGAGAGTGTCGCCTTCTCCCCCAGAGGCGAGCGGGTGAGTGGCGGTGGCCTGACGGAGAAGGTGGCCAGCCTGTTCAAGGGCGGCGGGGATCTTGCCTACTACCTCATGGGCGAGGGCGACCACTCCTCCGCGACGGGCGCCCTGGACGTCGGCGCCGTCCCCGGCGCCGACGTCCTGAGCCCGGTCGACGGCAAGGTCGTCGCCGTCGAGCACACCGTGATCTCCGGCAAGTACAAGGACGTCGAGATCCACATCCAGGTGGCGGACGACCCGACGCTGCTTCTCGTCGTCTCCCACGTCGCCGCACCGGCCGTCGGCCCCGGTGACGGCGTCGCTCGCGGCGACACCCTCCTCGGCAGCGTGCGCGGCTACCCGAGAGGCGTCACGCAGGAGCTCAGTCGCTTCACCTCCGACGCCGGCGACCACGTGCAGTTCGTGGCCCTTCGCGTCGCGCCCGACATCGCAGGACAGTGATGACGGGAGCGACGTCGCACGCCGGGTCCGCCGTCCCCGGAGCCGGCTTCGCCGTCATCGGCGGCTCGGGCTCCCTCGCCTCGGACTTTCCTGCCGGCCTCTGCCCGGCGGCCCGGGTGATCGAGCGCGACCTGGTCTTTGCCACCCCGTGGGGGGGCAGTCCGCCGTTCACGTTGTTCGAGCGCGACGGACGGCGCGCCCTCCACGTGCGCATGCACGGCTGGCGCGCCGGCGTCTCGCGCGGGCGCGCCTCACGTCAGGTGTTCAGCGTGCTGCACCGCGCCGGCGTCAAGCGGATCCTTTCGGACGCCGGCGTTGGCAGCCTTGACCACCTGCTCGACCCCGGTGACCTGATCGTTCCCGACGACTTCGTCGACATGACCACCGACCGCGACGGTCTCGGCATGGTCGCCGGCGACCACATGCTCATCATGCGTGACGCGGTCTGCGCGACAGGGCGCGAGGCGCTCGTCGCCGCGGCGCGGCGGCTCGCGCCCGAGCGTCGTCTCTTCACCCGCGGCACCTACGTGGTGACCGAGGGTCCGCGTTTCGAGTCACCGGCAGAGGTGCGCGTCCTGCAGACCATGGGTGACATCGTCGGGCAGAGCTTCTCACCAGAGGTCTGGCTGGCGCGCGACATCGGCGCCTGCTACGCGGGTGTCTACGTCATCGTCAACTACGGCGAGGGCGTGGTCCGCGACTGGGAGCACGACGAGCTCAGGCGCATCTTCACCGCCGACGCCGGACTGATGGGCGGCATCCTCCTCGAGGCGCTCGCGGCGCTTCCCGAGGACGACGCCTGTCACTGTCGCGAGCTGCGCAAGCCGACGCTGCTCGGGTAGGCGGCGGCGCGGCGGGCCGCCTCCCGCCGGCTTCCCGCTCCCGTCCCTGCCTCGCGCGACTCTCAGGTCGTCAGAGCCCAGGCGAGCACCGACACCCCGTTGAAGACCGCGTGCAGGGCGATGCTCGTCCACAGCGAGCCGGTGTGGCGGTAGACCCACGCCAGCCCAAGCCCGAGGGCGAACAGCGGGAAGAAGAGCGTGATCTGCAGGTGCGCCAGGCTGAAGACCGTCGCCGAGGCCAGCGCGCCCCAACCCCAGCCCCATGAGTTCGCGAAGCCTTTGAAGATGAAGCCGCGGAAGTAGAGCTCCTCGGCCAGGGGCGCCATGATCACGGCGACGATGGCGAACAAGATGAGCCCGCCGATCGTCGGCGGGAAGGCGTGCACGATCTCCTGCTTGGGGGGGTGGAAGACGACGTCGTTCACGTAGCTCACGACGTATGCCGCGACCAGGGCGGCGGGGATGACCCAGAAGAACGCCGCCGTCGGCTTGCGAAACCCCCAGGCGCGCCACTTGTGACGCACGCGGCGTCCCGAGAACAGCCACGCCGCGAAGTAGTTCCATGCGTAGCCAAGGGCCCCGGAGACGAGAAAGATGAGGCCCGTGGCTACGGTGACCTCGGCGTCGCCGGCATCGGGCTTGCCGCTCGACGCCTGGGCCGCGAGGTACAGTGCAAGGGTGGGGCTCATGCCCAGGAGCAGCCCCCAGAGCGCCTGGCTCCAACCCCAGCCCCTCTCGCCCGGTGTCGCCCCCAGGGTGTGCAGCGGTTGCGGGAGCGCCGGTGCGTGCGGCGGCCGGGGGACCGATGGCGGCATCCCCGCCGCAGGCCGCGCCGGTTGCGGCG
>CAZTMO010000002.1:14087-21927 GCA_964615105.1 uncultured Thermoleophilia bacterium | reverse complement strand
CGTCGCCGAGCACCGCGACGGCGCTGTCGTTGGTCTCCAGCGCGTCGTAGAAGGCTACCGTATCGACCGGGAGTGACGGACTTCCGCCCGGAAGCCGTACTCGCCCTTGCCAGACGGATGCGACCTTGTCCGACGTCAAGCTTGGATCCGCGTCCCGCGAGGCAGACTGAAGGTCAGGGCCGCCGATCGCTGCGGTCGGTCCGTGCCCCGAGCATCGGCCAATGACTCTCAGGGAGCGCCTCATGACCGAGAACACCGCCATCCCCGCCGGCGTGTAGACGGAGACCGCCGGCGCGATCCCCGCCGACGTGCGCACACGGACCGTCGGCGCCATCGTGACCAGGGACTACCGCACCGCCGCCGTCTTCGAACGCTACGGCATCGACTTCTGCTGCGGCGGCGACGTCGCGCTGGAGGAGGCCTGCCGGGTCGCGCAAGTGGAGCCCGAGCGGGTCGAAACGGACCTGGCGCGCGTCGCCGCCGCGCCGCCCCCGCCGGGTGACGTGGACTTCACCTCGTGGACGCTCACACGGCTGGTCGACCACATCAGGGCCGTCCACCACCGCTACCTGCGCGAGAACACCGCCCGTATCGGCGCCTACGGCCGCAAGATCGCCGAGGTGCACGGCGCGAACCACCCCGAGCTGGCGGAGATCAGCTCGATCTACGACGAGATGGCCGCCGCGCTCATGACGCACCTGGACGACGAGGAGCAGGTCTACTTCCCGGCGGTGAAGCGGGCGGAGGCGTCGGCCCGCGCCGGACGAGCCGTCGACGCGGCCGACGCCGAGACGTTGCGCAAAGGCGTCAAAGAGCTCGCCGCCGAGCACGACGAGGTCGGCGGCGCCCTCCATCGCATGCGCGACCTCGCCATGGGCTATGCGCTCCCCGCGGACGCCTGCGCCACGTACGACCTCACCTTCCGCAGCCTGCGCGAGCTCGAGGCCGACGTCCACAAGCACGTGCACCTCGAGAACAACATCCTGCTGCCCCGCATGGCCGCCCTCGCCGCCTGACCGCCGAACGACGAAACGGGGGTCGTGCGGAGCTCGGCGGCGCCCCGACCGACGCTACAGGGCGCTCAGCACGCGCGCGACCTCGACCGTCCCCTGCCGCGCGTAGTCGATCGCGAGGCCCAGGTTGCGCGCCTGCTCCTGCGGCGAGTGGAAGCCCATCGAGTTCTCCGCGTTGACGAAGTCGGTGCGCCACTGCGCCTTGCGCTGGAAGTCGCGCGCCTTGACGAGCTGCTCGTCGCCGGCGCCGGCCTCCTTCGCCTGCGCGATCGCGCGGATCAGGTCGACGGTCGCGATCTCGGCCGTGTCCAGAAGCTGCTTGGTGCGCTCCTGGATGCGCTCGGCGCGGGCCACGAGCTCGTCGGCATCGTATGGGTGACAGGTCCCGCAGGCGGCCCGCGGGTCGAGCAGCGGGCTGCGCACGTGGTGGTTGCTCACCTTGAGAGCGCCCTCACGCTCGTAGGGCATGTGACAGTCGGCGCACGTCACGCCCGAGCGCGCGTGGACGCCCGTGTTCCAGACCTCGAACTCGGGGTGCTGCGCCTTGAGCACCGGGGCGCCGCTGATCTCGTGCTCCCAGTCGGCCCAGCCGACCTCGTCGTAGTAGGCCTCGATGTCCTCGCTGTTGACGCCGTTGTCCCACGGGTAGGTGACGAGCTTGCCGTCGCCCTTGAAGTAGTACTCGACATGACACTGGCCGCAGACCATGGCGCGCATCTCCTGGGGTGAGGCCTCGGCGTTGGGATCGTAGGGCTCGTCGCGCGAGCCCTCGCGCCAACGCTCGATGCTGGGCAGATGGGGCAGCGCCTCGTCTGACGCGGCCAGCTCGGCGATCCCGTTGAGGAAGCCCGGCCGCGTGACCCGCAGGTCCATGGTGTCGGGGTCGTGACAGTCGATGCACGAGACGGGATGCTCGACGAGCTCACGCGCCTTCGCGAACGGCAGGGCGCAGATCACCTCGAACCCCTTCATCCCGGCGGCGAGCCGCTTGGCGTCGGTGAACGGCTTGTCGTCGGCCGGCGCGGCACCCGCCTTGACGCCGGCCGTGTAGTAGGCCAGCGTGTTCGCCGAGTGGCACTGCAGGCAGGCGCCCGGCTGCTCCTTCTCGGTGACGCGCTTCGTCTCGTCCTGGTCCTGCAGGCTGTAGAAGTGCCCGCGCTCCTCGCGGTAGTCGATGGCAAAGGCGTAGCCGGCGAAGATCTCGAGCAGGCGGGGGTCGGCCTCGAGACGGCTGACCGCCTCGCTGCCCCCGTACCGCGTGCGGTTGGTATCGGCGGTGCGCAGATAGCTGTCGTATTGACGGGGGAAGTTGCGTCCCCAGATCGCAGGGTCGACCGTCTCCTCGCTCAGCTCCTCGACGTCGAACACGGCGCGCTCGCCCTCGGCGCGGCGTTCGACGATGTTCTGGCCGAGGACCATGACGCCGATGGTGGCCAGGGCCACGACCACGATGGTGGCCACGTAGAACCACGGGCTGGCGAGCAGGCGACGGAGGGTCGATCTCATGGCAGGCTCCTCGTCTGGGCGGACTGATACAACGGGCATGTGGCCGTGCGCAAGACGCGGGACGGCAGTCCCGCCGGCGCCGCGCACGCGCGACGCCGGCGGGACCGGGTCATGGTCATGGCCCGACCCCCAGGGTCTCCCCGGGTCGACCGTGACCGACCGAGCGATGACAGCGGACGCAGTCGGGGCCGTCCTCGGCGCTTCCGTAGTGACCGGTGATGTCGGCCACCAGCTCCCGATGGCAGCGACGGCAGTTCTGCCGCAGCGCCTCGGCGTTGCGCGGCTTGATACGGATGGGCTCCTCGAAGCCCTGCAGCGTGAAGGCGGAGGAGTGGTGCCACCCGTTCTGGGCCTTCGCGAGGTACTTGCTGAGCAACGCGTGAGCGACGTGACAGTCGTTGCAGGTGGCGACCGCGTGATGCGGCCCCTTGAGCCAGCTCTCGTACTGCTCGCGCATGATGTGGCAGTTCACGCACGCCTCGGGGTCGTTACTGAGGTACGACAGACCCTCGGCGTAGGCGAGCGTGAACACCCCGGCGCCGACGAGCACGCCGAGCAGCACCGCGAGGGCGAGCGGCAACGCCAGGTGCAGCCGGCGGCGCCTCGGCGACGGCTGGGCGGCCGACTGCTCCGTCTGCCGGCCATTCGCGCCGGCGGTGGCCCGCCCGCTGTACGAGCCGCGATCATGACTGTCTGTGTCCCGATTCTCCATGGCGGCGGTATCCTCTCACATCGGAGCACGCCGCGCCTTGACGTGCGTCAGGCCCGCGGCCGCCCGCTCTGGTACACTGCCGCGGGCGCTCCGCAGGTCTTCGCCCGGCGCCCCCACCACCGCAAGCGACCGAAAGCGCACGCCATGAGCCAGCCCAGCCAGCCCCCTGCCGCCCCCTCCCCTGCCGCCCCCCCTCACGCCGCCCCCTCTCGCGCCGCCTCGGCTTCGTCGTCCCGCGTCTACTCGGGCACCAGCGACTACATCGCCGCCCCCGAGCTCATGCAGACGGTGAACGTCGCCGTGCAGCTCAGCCGTCCGCTGCTCATCAAGGGCGAGCCGGGCACGGGCAAGACGATGCTCGCCCAGAGCATCGCCGAGGGCCTGCGCATGCCGCTCATCACCTGGAGCATCAAGTCGACGACCAAGGCGCAGGACGGCCTCTACGTCTACGACACCGTCCAGCGCCTCTACGACGGCCAGTTCGGCGACGGCGACGTGAGCGACATCGCGCGGTATATCAAGCTGGGCAAGCTCGGCGAGGCGTTCTCCAGCCGCGAGCGCGTCGTGCTGCTCATCGACGAGATCGACAAGGCCGACCTTGAGTTCCCCAACGACCTGCTCTGGGAGCTCGACCGCATGGAGTTCTATATCCCCGAGACGCACGAGAACGTCGTTGCCGTGCACCGGCCCATCGTGCTCATCACCTCGAACGCCGAGAAAGAGCTGCCCGACGCCTTCTTGCGGCGCTGCGTCTTTCACTTCATCGAGTTCCCCGACGAGGCGATGATGGAGCGCATCGTGCGCGTGCACGTGCCGGACCTCGACCGCACCCTGCTCGACCTCGCCATCGAGGCGTTCTACTGGGTACGCAGCGTGCCGGGCCTGCAGAAGCGGCCGTCGACCAGCGAGCTCATCGATTGGGTACAGGCGCTGGCCGGCGGCGGCGTGCCTCCGCAGGAGGTCCGCCGCCGCCTCCCGTTCATGGGCGTCCTCCTCAAGAAGGACCACGACGTCGGGCTGACGGTGAAGGCGCTGGCGCGCGACCGCCGGTAGGGCGAGTCGCGCCGCCCCGCCACGCCCGCGACTCCAACGACGGCCCGTGTTCACGCGCTTCTTCTTCCTCCTCCGCGCCTACGGCGTGCCGGTCACGGTCACCGAGTGGCTCGCCCTTATGCGCGCCCTCGCCGCGGGACTCGCGGTCAACGACCTGGACCGCTTCTACAGCCTCGCGCGTTCGGTGCTGGTCAAGTCCGAGGCGTACTTCGACCAGTACGACCAGGCCTTCCTCGCCGCCTTCCAGGGCATCGAGACGCCGGCCGAGATCGCCGCCGAGGTCTGGGAGTGGCTCAGCGACCCACTCGCCTTTCCCGGCCTCAGCGACGAGGAGCGGCGGCGCCTCGTGAAAGCGCTCGGCGAGGTCGACCTCGAGGCGCTGCGGCGGCTGTTCCAGGAGCGCCTCGCCGAGCAGTCCGAGGCGCACCACGGCGGCGACCGCTGGGTCGGCACCGGCGGCACCTCGCCATTCGGCCACGACGGCGTGCACCCCGGCGGCATCCGCGTCGGCGGCGAGAGCCGTAGCCGCACGGCGGTCAAGGTCGCCGCCGAGCGCCGCTACCGCGGCTACCGTACCGACGTCGAGGTCGGCACGCGCCAGTTCGAGCTCGCCCTGCGCCGCCTGCGCCGGCTCTCGTCGCGCAACGAGGGCCTGCCCGACGAGCTCGACCTCGACGAGACCATCGAGGAGACCGCCGACAACGCCGGCCGCCTCAGTCTCGTCTGGCGCAAGAGCCGCAAGAACGCCGTCAAGGTCCTCCTGCTCATGGACGTCGGCGGCTCGATGGACCCGTACGCGTACATGTGCAGCAGCCTGTTCACGGCCGCCAACCGCTCGTCCCACTTCAAGGACCTGCGCTTCTACTACTTCCACAACTGCGTGTACGATTGGCTGTACACCGACGCGCGGCTCTCCCGGGGCGGCGCTGTCTCGACGGCGCACGTCCTGCACGAGCTGCCCGCCGACTACAAGCTCATCCTCGTCGGCGACGCCGCCATGGCGAACAGCGAGCTGCTCTCGCGCTACGGCATCATCTGGTGGGGCGAGGTGAACGAGGAGCCGGGGATCGAGTGGCTGCGCCGCCTGCGCCGTCACTTCGACCACTCCGTCTGGCTCAACACCATCCCGGCGGACGAGTGGGAACGCGCCTACGGCTCGCCGACGATCCGCCTTGTGCGCGAGGTCTTCCCCATGTTCGAGCTCACGGTCGACGGGCTCACGGCGGCGATCAAGAAGCTCATGGTGCGGTACTGACCCGGCGCGACCGGGTGCCGGCCGGCCGGCGCTCCCTGTAGGATGCGGACGACGTCCAAGGAGGAGACATGACAGCGAGCGGCGGCACGGCGGACATCAAGGGGATCAAGACCGACATCGGGCTGTTGCGCGAGCTGTGCGGCGCGCCGGGACCGTCCGGCTTTGAGGCGCCGGCGCAGGAAGTCCTCCGCCGGCGCCTCAAGGACACGGCCGGGGCGCAGGCCGACCCGCTCGGCAACCTGTGGGCGTCACTCCCCGCCGACGGCAGCCCTAAGGTGGTGGTCACCGGCCACAACGACCAGATCGGCCTCATCGTCACCTATGTCGACGAGCACGGCTTCGTCTTCTTCGACAAGGTCGGCGGGGTCGACGCCCAACTGCTTCCCGGACGCCACCTCGTCATTCACGGCCCCGGCGGCCCCGTCGACGCCGTCGTCGGGCGCAAGCCGACGCACATCATCCCCCGCGACGAGCAGGGCAAGGCGCCGGAACTGCACGAGCAGTTCATGGACATCGGCGCCTCCTCACGCGAGGAGGCGCTGAAGCACATCCGCATCGGCGACGCGGTGACCTTCGAGGCCGCCTTCCTGGCGCTCGGCGGCGGTCGCTACGGCTCGCCGGCCTTCGACAACAGGGCCGGCGTCTACGTCGCCTTCCGCGCCCTCGAGCACTACGCGGCCAGGCCGGCCAAGGCCCAGCTCACGGCTCTGGCCACCGTCCACGAAGAGACGACCTTCATGGGCGCCAAGGCCATGGCGCGACGGCTCGACGCCGACGTCATCATCGTCGTCGACGTCGACTTCGCCAGCGAGGACCCTTCGGTCGACCCCAAGAAGCTCGGCGGCGAGGTCAAGCTCGGCGCCGGCCCGGTGATCCACCGTGGCGCCGGGGGCAACCTCGCGATCACCGACTACGCCGTCGAGGTGGCCGCCGCCGAAGGGATCCCCGTACAGGTCAAGGCGCTGCCCGGCGCAACGCAGACCGACGCGGAGGAGCTCATGTCGTCGGGCAGGGCGACGACGCTCTCGTTCAGCATCCCGGTGCGCTACATGCACTCGCCGCTCGAGGTCATGCAGCCGGACGACGCCGAGGCCGGTGCGCTGCTCGCCACGGCGATCACGCGGCGCCTCGCCGCAGACTGGACGCCCGAGCGCTTCGTGCCCCGCGCCTGAGCGGCGCGAGACGGGGCGCGGAGCGGCGTCGCGAACGCGCCGCGCCCGACGGCGCTCACATCGTGCCCGGCGACGGGGTCTGGTCCGTCGGCGCCGCGCGGATGAAGTCGAGCTCGTCGGACGCCATGCGACGCCAGTAGCCGGGGTCGTGACAGCCGTCGGCGTCGTGGAGGGCGTCGCCGGCGACCGGCCGCCCGGTCTGTTCTTCGCAGCGGGCGGCGAAGTCGCGCGCCGCCGGGTGAAAGATGTCGCCCCTGCCGCAGTCGACGCGCACCGCGGTGCCGGAGAGCCTGTCGATGCCGGCGAAGACGTCGTTCTCGGCGAAGTCCCGCGCGTCGTCGAAGGCGTCGCCGACGCCGTCACCGTACGAGCGCCACAGAGCCGGGCTCGCCGCGCAGACGGCGGCGAACATGTCCGGCCGCCGTTGTGCGGCGAGCAGCGCTCCGTAACCGCCCATCGACCAGCCCATGACGGCGCGCGCCTTGCGCGACCCGCCGACGTCGTGCTCGCCCTCGTACCACGGGATGAACTCGTCGAGCAGCATCGCCATGCGGTCCTCGCCGCTCGCGCGCTCGTGCCAGTACGTGTCGCCGCCGTCGACCGAGACCAGCGCGAGCGAGTGAGCGCCGCCGGGCTCGTCCACGGCGGCGAAGTCGGCCAGGTACACCGGCCCGTCCAGGACCCAGCGCGGGCCTTGGCCGCGCGCCGGGAGGCAGTACAGGACGGGGATCCGATCGCCTTGCGGATAGATGACCGACGGCGCCCAGACGCCATATTCCACGTCGGTCCCGAGGACCTCGGACCGAAAGGCGCCGTAGGCCGGCGTCGCGAGGTCCTCGGGGACGGGGCCGTCCGGCCCGCACTGCCCCGTCCATTGATACCAGTAGGCGCGCAGCGGCAGGGTGCGCTGCGCGACGACGCCGGCCACGGCAAGCGCGCCCAGCGCCGCGCCGGCGCCGATCAGGAGCTGCCTGCGCGTGATCCCGTCCTCAAGACCCGTCGAGCCCATCGTCATCCGCCTTCCCTGCGCGGCTACCGCGCCGCGAGTCCGTCCTTCGCCGCGAGCCACGCGCTCGCGAGCTGCCGCGCGAACTCCGGCTGCCATTTCAGCCTGCCCCTCGTCACGAGA
>CAZTMO010000002.1:0-13987 GCA_964615105.1 uncultured Thermoleophilia bacterium | reverse complement strand
CGCGAGCTGCCGCGCGAACTCCGGCTGCCATTTCAGCCTGCCCCTCGTCACGAGATGGTAGACGTCGAGGAAGTCGGTGTCCTCGAGAACGACCTTCTGCGCGACGTCGAGGTACGCCACACCGTGTGCGCGCGCGATGCCCTGCGCCCGCCGCCGGTAGCTCGGCACGACGCCGTCCCACGACGCTCCCAGCACGTGCTCGTTGAGCGGCTGGTCGAAGAAGACGACGGCGAAGCCGCGCGCTCTCGCCAGCCGCACCAGCTCCTCGAGCACGGCGAAGTTGTAGTCGGCGTAGGCAGCGTAAGTCTGGGCGTCGTCGCGCATGTCGCTCGCCGCCATCTCGCGCTTCTGCGCCGTCGTGTGCAGGGGACCGTCGATGGTGTAGTGCTCCTCGTAGCCGATGTCGGCGAGGAGCGGCAGCCCGTCGAGGCGTCGCTCACGCACGAAGCCCGCGATGAAGCGCATGACCCCCGGGAAGACGACGTCGACCGGCGAGGTCGACGCCGCTTCCTCTTCGAGCAGGCGGCGCACGCTCGCGCTGCGCACGAAGAACGGCTCTCCGGTGAGCAGGCCGGCGTCGTCGGCGGGGCCGTTCGTGAACCGCATGGGGGCGAGGCCGACGGCGATCAGGGCCTCGCCCTCGGGCAGGTTCTCGACCAGCGCCAGCGACTCGGCGAAGCTCTGCGAGTGGGCGGCGAGGCTGACGACGCCGAGCTCCTCGCCCGCCGCCCGGCTGACGTCGTAGCCCAGCGACTCCTCGCTGAGAAAGCATTCCATCGTCGCCGAGCCGCCGGTCAGGTACACGGTCGGCACCGTGGGCGGGGACCTGCGCAGGCCGGCGAGGACGTACGTGATGTGGCCGTTGTCGTCATGGCGATGGCGGACGAAGTGTCCCTCGGGCACCTTGACGACGACCCCGGCCGCGACGAGCAGCTCGAGCCCCAGCAGCGCCAGCACGGCGAGCGACGCCGCGACCACGAGCACCAGCGGGCTCAGGTCGCGAAAGCCGCGCGCGAACGAGGCGCGGCGTGCGGTCAGGCGATCAGGTGCACCAGCCATTCAAGCGGCCCCAGGACGCAGAGCGCCATGATCTTCAGCGCGTGACGCGGCGTCTCGGTGCTCACGAACGCGTAGCCCAAGGCGACGTAGAGGAACGTCACCGGGTAGCCGAGCCACTTCGTGACGCGCTCGTAGCCGGCCGCCGCGGGCTTGCCGGCCTTCTTGCGCGCCTTCTTGCGCGCCTTCTTGCGCCGTTCCCACCAGGCGACGACGACGAGGCCCGTGCCGTGCCAGAGGCCCCACAGCGTCCAGTTCACGTTCACGTAGTGCCAGAGACCCATGGTGAGCATGCTCGCGTAGAGGCCGAGCCAAGGCTTGCGCGTGAGCCCGAACACCGGGAAGTACACGTTGTTACGTACCCAGCTCGACAGCGAGATGTGCCACCCGCGCCAGAACTCCCCGAGGTTCGCCTTCCAGAAGGGGTAGTGGAAGTTCTCCATGAGGTCGACGCCGAACAGGCGCGAGAAGCCAATCGCGAGGTCGGTGTAGGCCGAGAGGTCGAAGTAGGCGCGCACGAACACGATGATCACGTAGGCCAGCGGCCACCACGGGTCGGTCGCGCCGGCGTCGAAGAACGGCCGGTGGATCGTGCTCGTGACGCTCCCGAAAAACGTGGCGATGAAGAAGTCGACGACGAAGACCTTCTTGAAGTAGCCGAGCGCGATGCGCCGCAGGCCGTAGTAGAAGAGCGTCCGGTCGAACGTCTGGCGGCGCTTGCCGTAAAAGCCCTGGTACGTCTCGAGCGGGCCCGCCGGGAAGGCCGGGACCCACATCACGAAGGCGGCGAGGCGCAGGAACGAGTTGTCGGTGATCACGACGCGCAAATGATCGAACACGTACTGCATGAGGCGAAAGACGAAGTAGCTCACGCCGAGCGGCATGAGGAAGTGCGTGACTATTGGGTCGCCCTTGCCCCACACGGCGACCGCGCCCCGCTGCCCGTACTTGCCGATCGCGAGGGTGACGACGGCGATCGTCACGATGAGCAGGACGGCGCGGCCACCCGAGAGCCTGCCGGCCTTGTGCGCCTCGACGATCTGCCACGCGACGGCGACGAGACCCAGCGCGATCGCGGCGAAGACCGGATGCAGGACGGCGAGGGCGCCCACCGAGACGACGAGGGCGAAGACGAGGCGCCACCTGTCGCGGCGCAGCACGAGCCAGAAGACCGGCAGCGCCGCGACGACGATCGGCAACAGGTACCAGGTGAAGTAGATCTTCACGGCGCAGATGCGAGGTCGGTCGGCGGCGGCCCGTCCGGCGCGCCGCCGGCGTCGTGGATCCCATCGGAGCCGAGAACACCGTCACGGCCGAGCAGCCGGACGAGCTCCTCGGCGAGACGCGCCTCCCAGACGACCCGCCCCGGCTCGACGAGATGCGAGAGGTCGTGGAAGTCGGCGTTCGTCAGGGGAAGCTTCTCGCTGAAGTCGATGTAGGGCACACCGTACTTCTCGGCGAGCCCGCGCACGCCGGGCTGGTACGCGGCGCGCGCCTCGTCGAAGTCGTGGCCGATGATCTCGCGGTTCCAGGGGAGCTCGAGGAGGACGACGTCGATGCCGCGCTCCCGGGCCCGGATGAGGACCTGCTCGAGCATCGCCATGTTATAGGGGAGGTTCTTGTTAAAGATCGGCGCGCGGCGCTTGTTCCAGCGCTCGACCATGCGCTCCTTCTGGGCGACGGTGTGCTTGCCCTTGAGGTTGTAGCGGTGCTGGCCGTACGTGCGCGTGGGGATCCTGCCCGAAAGGAGGTCGGCCTGGTGCTGCTGCACGTAGCTCGTGAAGTACGAGAAGATCCCGGGCAGGATCGTGTAGGTGCAGCGGTATGCACCGGACTCGCGGTTCACGAACCTGCGCAAGAACGTGCTCTTGAGGAGGAACTCGCGGCCCTCGGCCTGCTTCTGGTTGTCGCCGCGCGACGGCGTGAAGCGTCCCGGGTTGACACCGATGATCACGGTGGCCGGCGTGTCCGGGATGTTGTCGATCACCGCGAGACTCTGGGCGAAGTTCTGGTTCATCGAGCCGAGGTTGTAGACCTCGGTGTCTGGGCCGCCGTCCTTCGCGATCGACGCCGCGAGCGTCTCGTCGCCGGTGATGCTCTCGCGCGCCGTGGAGCCGCCGAGCAGGTAGATCGTCGGCCGGTCCGGCGGGTCGTTCTTGTTGCGGCCCACGGTCCACGAGACGTAGACGTAGTCGTCGCTCGACTTGCGCAGCCAGTACTTGAGAGAGACGTCGGACCAGACACCGCTGGTGAAGAAGTACTCGAGGCCGAGCAGCGCCGGCAGCAGAAGCGCGGCCGCCACGACGAGGACCAGGGGGTTCGTGTTGCGAAACCCGCACCGGAAGCTGCCGGCGCGCACGCCGGGCTCTCCATGCCCTGTCCGCCCGCGCGCCGACGTCATCTGGCGCCTTCCTCAAGCAACCGCCGCAGCTCGGCACGCACGGCCTTGCCCGACCCGGTACGTGGTATTCGTTCCACGGCGAGGATCCGGCTCGGCAGCGAGGTCGACGGAAGCGCATCGCGCAGCTCGCGCAGGACGCGGCTGCCGCGAAAACCGTCGGGCTCGCGGGGCACGACGAAGGCGACCGGCACGTGGCCGAGGATCTCGTCCGGCGCGGCGATCACCGCGACGTCGTGAAAGCGGCCCAGCTCGAGCAGCGCCTCCTGGACGTGCACGACCGAGACCTTCTCGCCGCCACGCTTGATGATGTCGTCTTTGCGCCCGTCGACCCAGACGTAGCCGTCGGCGTCGACGTGGCCGAAGTCGCCGGTGCGCAGACCGTGCGCCGTGAGCGTCCGCGCCGTGGTCCCGGGCTCGTCGAGGTAGCCCTGCATCACGAGAGAGCCGGCGACGTACAGCTCGCCGGTCTGGCCGGCCGGGACGGCCGCCCCGCCGGCGTCACGCGCCGTCACCGTCATCTCGCCGATCGGCCGCCCCACCGAGCCCTGACGCTCGTCGAGCTCACCCGGAAGCAGCACGCAGAGCCGCCCCGAGACCTCGGTCAACCCGTACATGTTGAAGATGCCGATCCCGGGCAGCACGCGCCGCGCCTTTTCGATCACGTGCGACGGCAGGTGATCGCCGGAGCTCACCCAGAAACGGAACGCGTGCCTGCGCGGCGTCTCCATCGGCTCGACGACCCGCACGAGGTGCGCCGGCGCGCCGCCGAACCCGGTGCAGCCCTGCGCCTCCATCTCGTCGAGGAGCCCCTCGCCGAAGTAGAAGCCGAGCTGGCCGGCGACGCCGCCGCCGTTGGCCATCAGCGTGAGAAAGTGGCAGATGCCGCTGGTGAAGTACGGCGGCGTGTTGATGAAGATGCGGTCGTCGGCGGCAAGGCCCAGGGCCTGCGCGACGAGGCCCGGGTTCTTCGACGTGGCGCGCAGCGTCTGGCAGACGCCCTTGGGTACGCCGGTGGTACCCGACGTGAACATGATCATGGCGAGCTCGTCGGGTCGCACCGGCTCGGGGGCGCCGGTCGCGCCCCCTTCGCCGCCCGCGACCACACCCGGCGGCGTGCCCTCGTCCGGCGGCGCCCCGGCCGCGCGGACTCCATCGACGAGGCCGTCGGCGCCGGCGGTCATCACCAGCCTCGACGGCCCGTCACTCGGACAAGCCTCGTCGTGTGGCAAGAGCAGCGCGCGCGGTCGCGCCTTCGCGACCAGCCAGTCGACGTCGCGCCTCGGCAGGCTGACGTTGAGCGGCACCACGACGACGCCCGCCAGCCACGCCCCCATCATGGCGACGAAGAACTGGTCGTACTCCTCGAGAAAGAGTGCGACCCGCTCGCCGCGCCGCACCCCCGTCGCGGCCAGCCCACCGGCGACCGCCTCCGCGCGGGCGAGGAAGGCCGCGTAGGCGTACGCGCGCCCGCGGGTCAGCAGCAGCGTCGCGTCGGGACTGGCGACAGCCCACTCGCGCAGGCGCGCGACGGCATCCGTCATGAGCGGCGCCCCAGGCGCCGGATGGTCACCGAAGGTCATCGTCTGGACGAGCGCGCCGGCGGGCCTTCAGAAGCCGACGTAGCGGAACTCGGTCAGCTCGCCGCCGACGGCGACGGCGACGACGATGGCGAGAAAGAGCAAGAACCAGAGCAGGGTCTGAAGGCCAAGGCCCAGGCCGTAGAAGAGCCGGCTCGTACGCGGCGCCTCGCCGGCCGCGCCTCGCGGCGCCGCGTCACCCGCCACACCCCCCGGCGAGGCGTCGCCGAGTGAAGCCTTCGCCGAGGCGTCACCCGCCGCGGCGTCCGCGACGACGGCCGCAGCCGCGCCCTGCTCCATCGCTCGTGATTCAGGCATCGCCGGCTCTCTTGCGTGCCACGTAGGCCAGCATGTGGTTCACGGTGTCGAGGTTCTCGAAGACGATGTCCATCGGCTTGACGCGAATGGCGAAGGTCTCTTCGAGAAAGGCGATCAGGCTGGTGAGGTTCATCGAGTCGAGCAGTTGGTCGCGGAACAACGACGTGTCGGCGGTGAGCTCGACGTCGTCGTCGAGGTCGGCCTCTTCTTCGATGAACTCGAGGATGGTCTCGGCGTCGCTCATCTGTCGTCTCCTGTGGTCGCACGCGGACGGCCGGTCGGGCCGCCCCGTCGTCCCGTGTCGCCAGACGGTCCCACGACCAGCCCCGGGGCCGCGTGGTGCTACGGTCGCGTCCCCGCCGAGTACGAGAACACCATCGGGCTCTTGAAGTCGAGGGCGCGCACGCCGGCCTGGATCACCTTGGCCACCGTGAACACGCGCTCGGCCACCTGGAAACCCTGCTCCATCCCCCATTCGTCGGTGCGGACGTGGCCACGCGCGCCCGCCCAGCCGTAGGCGCCGAACTGGCAGGTGCCGTCGCCGTTCCCGACCAGCAGACAGCCGTTGCGGATGAACGGCAGCCAGCTTGCGATGATGCTCGTCTCGGCGCCGCCCGAGCGCCGCCCGGCGATGGCCATGATGCCCACCACCCGGTTGGCCAGAGCAAAGTCCTGGTGACGCAACGGCCGCGTGCGCATGATGAACTTCGCGAACAGGTCGCTCGGCAGGCCGAAGTACACGGGCGTCGCCACGCAGAACCCGTCGGCGGCGAGCATCTTGTCGAGGACCATCTGCACCTCGTCCTCGTCGGCGCGCACGCACGGGATGAACCTGCCGTCCTTCGTCTTCCCGCAGACGTTACAGGCTTTGCACGGCTCGATGTGCAGGTCGCGCAGGGCGACGATCTCAGTCTCGGCCTCGCCGGGATACGTCTCGTGCAGGCGCTTGAACGACTCCTCCAGCATGATGCCGCTGTTCGAGTCGTCGCGCGGGCTGCAGTTCAGCCCCAGGACTCGCACCGTCATGCGCAGGCGCTCCTCTGTGGTTGGCGGTCGCCCAATGCTACCAGACGGCGTGTGTGCCGACAGCCGCGGCCAAGGTTGGTGCCGAAGGCGGGGGTCGAACCCGCACCCCGCGTGAACGGGACCGGATTTTGAGTCCGGCGCGTCTGCCAGTTCCGCCACTTCGGCAGCGAGAGAGAGCCTATGCTACTGCCTCGCGCGCGGTCGCGCGAGGGCGCGGCCGTGAGTGCGTGCGGCGGGACGCGGACGCGCCGAGCGGCGCGCGACATGGTCGTGCGCCGCTCGGCCATCGCGGTTCGGCGATCACCGCTCAGCCGCCACCGCTCGACTCAGAACGCCGCCGGGTACGTGTTCCCCCACAGCGAGTGGCCCATGCCCTTCTTGATGGCGTAGGCGCTCGCCTTGATCTGCGCGGCCCCGTTGTAGACACTGCAGTCGCGCCACGGGTTCCAGTCGGCACGCCAGGTCACAAGCGCGTACTGGAAGAGCCCGTAGTAGCGGCCGGCGCCCACGGCGCGGGCTTTGCCTCCCGACTCCATCATCATCAGCCGGTAGAGGCCGTCGCCGTTGATCCCGTGCTTCTTCGCCGCCCGCCGGCAGAGCGTCTTCCAGTCGCGGGACGCCGCCTTCCGCTTGGTCGCCGCCTTCTTGGCCAGCTTGGCGGCGACGTCCTTCACGGCCGCGGTCCAGAAGCGCACGGCGTGCCGCGCCTTCCTCACCTCGAGAAGCAGGCTGCCGAGGCCTCGTTTCTGGTGAGCCGCGCGTGCCGCGGCGAGCGCGTCCTTGGCCTCGTGCAGCTGGGCCTTGGCCTCGCGCAGCTCGACGCGGGCGATGCGGAGCTGTGCCCTCAGGGTCGCAGCGGACGCCCGCGCGGGCGCGAAGGCGAGGACCGCTGCGGCGACGACGAGCGCGAGAAGCAAGATGCTGAAGCTCGTCCTGGTCACGATGTCCTTTCGACGGCGTTTCCCGTGGGGCAGCGGCAGAGCCTCTGCCCGGGGCCTTCCGCGTCCCCGACGCCTACCCGCACGCGTCGTTCTTCCGTCCGAATGCGCCGGACTCGCCGTACAAGTGAAGGGGGGAAGAACGTATGCGGGGGCGCCGGGGCGCCGTTCTGTCACGTTCGATGAGGCATTGAAGACGATGCCGCGGCAGGCCGCAACCCCCCTGCCAACGACGGACGCCCCCCGGCGGCGATCCGGCCGTCGGGCCTCGGCAAACCCTCAAGTGCCCGTCGAGTGTTGGCTCTGGCCACGCTTGTTGCCTGCGTCCGGAGCCTCTGAAGAAACCCTCGACTATCACTTGAGCTCAGCCTTGAGCCCCGACCTGAGACCTCCTTGAAGCTTTGCCCGACCTCGACTGATGCTCTGCTTGAACGGCCCTGCGACGACCCTCGGCGGCGGTTGCGTGTGACCCGGAAGGCGGCGAGAATCCCGGTCGGCCAGGGCGTGGTGAGCGAAGAGCGAGGCGGACCATGACGGGTGGCGACAATGGGCGGCGGCGGACGGCGCAGGAGCCGACGCCCGTCCTCGACCCCGCGCTCAAGGCCGAGCTCAAGCGCCTCGCCGTCCTTTTCCTGGTCTCGGCCATCACGCTGGTGCTCGTCTTCGCCGACTTCGTGATCCGCGCCCTCCCCGTCGGCACCGTCCCGCCGCCGATCCCGCTCATGGTGCAGGTGTCGTGGTTCGGCGGCGCCGTCGCCACCTGGGTCTACGGCCTGTACGTCACGATCCGCGCCCGCGCCTGGGGATGGGTGGTGCTCTGCGCGATCCCCCTGTTCGGCAGCGTCCCCGGATGCGTCGCCTACAGTTGGATCCGACGCGGCGCGCTGGAGCGGCAGATCCTCGACGACGAACGGGCGCAGGGCGACCGCTGACGGCGACCGCATCGCCAACGGGAGCGCCGGGAGGAGCGTCCCAGAGAGCGAGCGCCGGGCGGAACGTCTCGGAGCGAGCGCCCGGCGAGGCGTCTCAGAGGGCGAGCACCTGGCAGAGCTTGTAGAGCTCAGGGTCGATCGCCGACTTCTGCGACGCGGCGAACGACAGGCTCACCGTCTGCAGGTTCGTGCCGTCCATGCCGACCATCACGTCGGTCATGCCGTCGAGGAGCAGGTCGACGGCCTTGGCGCCCAGCCGGCTGGCGACAAGGCGGTCCAGTGCGGTCGGGCTGCCGCCGCGCTGCAAGTGGCCGAGCACCGAGACCTTGACGTCCATGCCGGGCATGTGGTCGCCGAGAAGCCGTGCGACCTCTTCCCCCGACGCCGCCCCCTCGGCCACGATGACGATGGTGTGCAGCTTGCCGCCGCGGTGACCCTCCAGTGCCTCTTGCGCGGCTCGCTCGTGGTCCCAAGGGATCTCGGGGATCACGACGATGTCTGCGCCGCCCGCCACCCCCGCCGCCAGGGCAAGCTGACCCGACGTCCTCCCCATGACCTCGATGACGAAGACGCGGTCGAGAGCCGACGCCGTGTCGCGGATGCGAAAGACCGCGTCGAGCACAGTGTTCAAGGCGGTGTCGAAGCCGATCGCGTAGTCACTGCCGGCGACGTCGTTGTCGATCGTCGCCGGCACGCCGACGACCTGCACCCCGCGCTCGACGAGCGCGTGCCCACCGGCGAGCGAGCCGTCGCCGCCGACGACGACGAGACCGGTCACGCCGAGGCGCGCAAGCGTCGCGAGGGCGCGCTTCTGACCGGCAGGGGTGGCGAACTCCGCGCTGCGCGACGTTCCAAGAAACGAGCCCTCGCGATCGAGGATCCCGCCCACGGTACGGGTCTCGAGGTCCACGATGTCGCCCGCCATGAGCCCGCGGAAACCCCACTTGAAACCGGTCACCCGGCACCCCTTGCAGACGGCGCGGCGGGTGACGGCGCGAACGGCGGCGTTCATGCCCGGAGAGTCCCCGCCGCTCGTCAGTACGCCGATCATGTTTCCGTCGCCACTACCGGCCGATGTCCGTCGCGGTGTCATGCGCCTCCGTCGTGGCGTGCCGTCCTGGAGAGTCCGGGCTGCGCCTCGGGGTTTCCTGCGCTTCGAGATTTCTCCTCACGGGCGCGCATCCCTGCGCGAACACGGGCGGGCGGCGGCGTGGGGCGGCGGCGTTGCGAAAGCCGCAGGCCGCCGCCGCCCCTGTGGTAGGGTTCACGACTGGCTTCACGACCGGTCGGCGGTCGCCCGTGCGGGAGGACGGTCATCCGCAAGACCCTCCGCAACATCGTCATCTTCGCGCTCATCGTGGCGGCGCTGTACCTGCTGCTGCCCCGCCTCGTCGACACCGAGAAGACGCTCGATCTCGTCAGCGCCGCCGACTACGCACTGCTCGCGCTCGCCGTCGTCCTCGAGGTCTGCGCGCTCCTCGGCTACGCCAACCTGACGCGCTACATCCTTCGCGTGCTCGACATCCGCATGCGGCTTTACGAGGTACTGTCGGTCACGGTCGGCAGTCTCGCCGTGAGTCATCTCCTGTCGGCCGGCGGCGTGGGCGGCTGGGTCGTCACCTACAACGCGTTGCGTCGCCGCGGAGCGCCCCATGGCCTGGTCTTCGTCGCCATCGCCGCGCAGCAGTTCTTCAACTACATCGTGCTCTGGATCCTGTTCGCGGTTTCGCTCGCCTACCTCATCGTCGCTCGCGGCCAGTCGATCGGGCACTACCTCGTCGCGATTCTGCTCATCGCCCTCCTCCTGTGGCTCACGGGCTACGGCGTCTACCTCTACAACCACCGCACCAAGATGCGTCGCCGCGTCGCCCAGGTCGCGCGCCTCGTCAACCGCATCACGCGACGCGAGACGGTCCAGGAAGGACATGTGGACGACTGGCTCGACCACCTCTTCGCCGGCATGCGCCGCATGACGTCGCACCGCGGCGCCTTCCGGCGTACGTTCCTCTACGCCTGCGGCTTCTGGTCCTTCGACATGCTGTGCCTCTACCTCACGTTCTTCGCCTTCGACTACCGCGTCGGCGTCGTCTACCTCGTCCTCGGTTACGTCGTCGCCTACGCGGTCGGCACCCTGGCACCGACGCCTGGAGGGCTTGGGGCGGTGGAAGGTCTCATGATCGCGCTGTACGCCGGCTTCGGCGTGCCCTCGGCGACCGCGGTCGCCGTCGTGCTCGTCTACCGGCTGATCAACTTCTGGCTGCCGATCCCGCCGGGGTTGATCAGTTACGCGGTGATCAGGTAGCGACGGGCTCGCCGGCGCGCCATGAGGCGCCGCCGGAGGCCCCGTCGCGAAAGCAGCTCGTCGCGCCGGTGTGACAGGCGGGCCCGGCCGGCGCCACGCGCAGGAGGACCGCGTCGCGGTCGCAGTCGAGGCGTACCTCGACGACGCGCTGCACATTGCCGCTGGTAGCGCCCTTGTGCCAGAGCTCGCTGCGGCTGCGGCTCCAGAAGTGCGCCTCTCCGCTGTCGAGGGTGGCGGCGAGCGACGCGGCGTTGCCGTAGGCGAGCATGAGGACCTCCCCGCTGACCGCGTCCTGCACGACGCACGGCACGAGGCCGTCCGCGCCATAGCGCACGTGCGCCAGAAGGTCGTCGCGCCGCACCACGCGCCTCAGCCGCGTCCGGCGGCGCGCGACCCCGACGCCGTGGCGATGAGGTAGTCCTCGACGATCGCCGGACCGGCGCTCGTCCCCAGGCGGGTCGCCCCGGCGTTGATCATGCGCGCGGCGTCGGCCCAGGTGCGGATGCCCCCCGAAGCCTTGACGCCGACGTGCGCCCCGACGCAGTCGCGAAGCAGCTCGACGTCCTGGACGGTGGCCCCATGCGGACCGAGACCAGTCGACGTCTTCACGAAGTCGCAGCCGGCCTGCTCGACGATCATGCAGGCCAGTTTCTTCATCTTGCGCGAGAGATAGCAGGTCTCGACGATGGCCTTGACGATGACGGGGCCTTTGCCGCTGTTCACCGCACCGAGGCGCACGGCGCGGACGACGCTGGCGAGCTCGTCGCGAACGCGGCCGAAGTCGCCCGACAGCATCGCGGGGATGTTGACGACCACGTCGAGCTCGTCGGCGCCGTGGCGGACGGCGTCTTGCGCGGCGACCACCTTCGTGCGCGCCGTCTCGGCGCCGAACGGAAAGGCGAGCGCCGCGCAGACCTTGACGTCGGCCGTCCCCAGCAGGTGACGGGCGAGCGACACGTAGTACGGGAAGACGCACACGGCGGCGAAATGGTAGCGCACCGCCTCGCGGCACAGGTCCTCTACGTCGCGCGCGGTTCCGTCCGGTCGCAACAGGGTGTGATCGATGGTCTTCGCCAGTTCCTCGGCGTGCACGGCGGTTCTCCTCCCGGAGGCCTGCGAAGAAGGTCGAGCGACACCCGCGAGTATACCAGCGTGAGGGCGCGCGACCGCACGCGAGCGGCGGACACGCCGCGCGCCCTCGTCAGAGCAGTCGCTCGACGAAGCGCCCGTCGCGGCGCCAGCGGCGACGCACCTTGACGCGCAGATCGAGAAAGACCTGCACGCCGAGCACGGCCTCGATCTCCCGACGCGCCGCGCTGCCGACGGCCTTCACGACGCGCCCTCCCCTTCCCACCACGATCGCCTTCTGCGACTCCGATTCCACGATGAGGAAGGCCTCGACCTCGACCAGCGGACGGTCCTCGCGCTCGGTGATCGCGCTCACCTCCACGGCGATCGCGTGCGGGATCTCGTCGCGCGTGCGCCGCAGCGCCTGTTCGCGCACGAGCTCGGCGACAAGCACCTCGAGCGGCTGGTCCGACGACTGTCCCTCGGGGAAGAAGCGCGGCCCGCGCGGCATCGCCGCGGCGAGCTCCTCGACGACGGGAGCGAGGCCGTCGCCGCGCAAGGCGCTGACCGGGTGCACGGGGGCGCCGCCGGCCAAGGCGCGCGCCTCCTCGAGGCGCGCGCCGAGGCGGCGCCCGTCAAGCAGGTCGACTTTGTTGAGCACGGTGACGCCGGGGAGGCCGGCGACGGCGACCGACCGCAGCACGTAACGATCGCCGCCGCCGAACGGCTCCACGGCGCTGAGCAGCACGAGCGCGGCGTCGACCTCGCGCAGTGTCTCGTCGACGACGGTCTGCATCCTCCGGGTGAGCGAGTCGAACGGGCGCTGAAAGCCCGGCAGGTCGAGCAACACCACCTGGCAGCCACGAAGGTCGAGCACGCCGGTGATGCGCCGGCGCGTCGTCTGCGGGTGATCCGAGACGATGCTCACCTTGTGCCCGACAAGCCGGTTGACGAGCGTGGATTTTCCGACGTTGGGGCGGCCGAGGATCGCGACGAAGCCGGAACGATATGGAGCCTGATCGGTCGGCTCGCCCGCACCGGCGAATCCGACGGCGCTCACGGCCGGCGCGCCTCCGACGGCGCGCCCGCCGCCCGGCCGGTCGTCCCCGAGAACGGGGCCGTGAGCAGCTCGTGGAGGTCGAAGACGCGCACGTCGCCGGCGACCCGGCAGACGATCGCCGGGTCGCCGAACTCGGCGAGCGCCTGCAGGCAGAGACCGCACGGCACGACGTCGCGACCGTCCGCGGTCGCGACGGCCACCGTGCGCACCTCGCGCTCGCCGGCGGTGACCAGTGCGCCGAGCGCGACGCGCTCGGCGCAGATCCCCGCCGGGTACGAGGAGTTCTCGACGTTCACGCCCGCGTGCGAGCGCCCCGACGGCCCGACCACCACGGCGCCGACGGCGAAACGCGAGTACGGCGCCCAGGCGCGCTCAGCGACCTCCTCGGCGGTGGCGTGAAGGACCCGCTCCGCAGTGGTCGGCTCTCGTCCTGGCACGTTCACAGCGGGTACCACAGTTGAAACACCAGGACGCTGATCCCGACGCCGAGCAGAGCGCCGAGCGCGACTTCCGTCGTCGTGTGGATGCCGGCCTGCACCCGACTTTGGGCCACGAGCACGGCCATGAACAGCCCGATCGCCGAGATGGGCAGCGCGTAGGCGGTCCGCGTGGCGAAGACCGTCACCGCGACCCAGCCCGCGAACGCCACCGCGGCGTGCACCGAAGGCATGCCGCCGCGGAACGCGGAGCCCCGATGCGTGAGCGCCTTGACGATCACCGCCGCGAGGATCACGAGCACGAGCACCACGACGGCGAGGTCGATCGGCGAAGTGCGCAGCGTGCGCAAGACCGTGTACGGCACACCGGTGAGCTTGTCGTAGAAGACCAGGTAGGCGACGGCCAGAGCGTTGATCGTCGCCACCAGCACGGCGCCGGCGGCGACGTCCTTGGCGACCTTCGCCCTCGGGTCGAGTTCGTCGGTGACGAGGTCGACCACGTGCTCGATCGCTGTGTTCAACATCTCGGTGATGAGCACGAACGAGATCGCCACGAACAGGGCGACGACCTCGAGGCGCGTGAGCGAGAAGAAGAGCGCGGCCACGAGCACGAGGACGGCCGTGCCGAAGTGGATCCACATGTTGCGCTCCCTACGAAGCGCGTGGACGACGCCCTCGAAGGCCCAGTTGAAGCTCTCAAGCAGGCTGGACTTGCGCGCCAACGAGCGCCTCCCAACGCACCTGCTCGAGAAGCTCGGCCTGGCGCCGCGCCATCGCTCCCGCGTCGATCTCGTGGTCGTGACCGAGCAGGTGCAGCGTGCCGTGGACGAGCAGGACGGCGAGCTCGACGCCGGGCGGCAGCCCGGCGCCGC
>CAZTMO010000001.1:0-26882 GCA_964615105.1 uncultured Thermoleophilia bacterium | reverse complement strand
GCGCTCGCCGTCGGGCGCGCGAGAGCCACGCGCGCGCCATCGAGCGCCTCGCCGCACTGCCCGGCGACACCACTGAGCTGGCAGCCGTGACCGACTACATGCTGCGCCGCCCGCGCTGACTCGCGAGCGGCGCGGGGCATGACGCCTTCGCCTCGTGATCGCGCTTCGGCGGGCGTCGTCGGCCCTCCCGGTCACCTGGCTGCGTGTGTACCGGCTGGTACAGCAACTTGTCCTGACCTTGACGCAAGTCGTCCGGAGTGAAAGAGTTGGCCCGAGCCGTCCCGGAGGGGGGAAGGCGAACCACGAGTCAGCGAGAGCATGGGTGTGGTGACAGGCGAGCCGAGATCGATCCTCAGGCTGAACGGCACAGGTGCGGCCGCGTCGCGCGCGGTGCGTCGATCGCTCGTCATGCCCTTCCGGACCGCAGTTCCACCGTGCTCGTCGCTGGAAGGAGGTGGCCGCACACTCACTCAGAGACCGTAAGTGTCGCGTGGGTCGCGCCCACAGGGCGCTGATCGTCAAAGGGAACTCCCAAGGGGGAAGGGTTCATGAAGAGCAGCAAGTTCTTTCGGCTGAGCGGACTTCTGGTCGCCCTGATGGTGCTCGCGGTCATGATCGCGCTGGTCGCCGGCTGCGGCGGCCGCAGTGACGATACGGGTGGTGCCGCTGAGTCGCCGGCCGCCGGCGTCGAGCTTACCAAAGTCGCCGTGATCACCCCTGAGAAGGGTAACGACTACGGCTGGAACCAGCAGGGTGTGGAAGGCGCCAAGGCGGCTGCCGAGGCGATCGGCGCCGAGCTGATCATTCAGGACGGGGCGGGCTACGGCGACAACACGCCGATCATGGAGCAGGGCGCCTCCGCCGGCGCCGAGGTCATCTTCCCGTGGGCGAGCGGCTACAACACCGTCGGCCCTAAGATGGCCAAGACGCTCGACATTCCTGTGACGGCGAGCGACCCGGGCAACGAGGAAGTCAACGTCCCGCAGCTCGTGCAGGCCATGGAGACCAGAGGAGAGCACGGCGGCTACCTCGCCGGCGTTCTCGCGGGCAAGATGACGCAGTCGGGCACGGTCGCGATCGTCGTGTCGGCAGAAGACCTCAACTGGTCCAAGCAGGCGGGCGGCTTCGTGGCCGGCGTGCGTTCGGTCGCTCCCGACACGAAGATCCTCTATGTGCAGATCGGCCAGGCTGCCTATGCCGACGCCGCGGGCGGCAAGCGCGTCACCGCGAGCGCGATCTCCGGTGGCGCCGACATCATCTTCGGCATGGGCGATGGTGCTTCGTTCGGAATGATGCAGGCGGTCGAGACCGCGACCCCGCCGAAGGGCGCCGACAAGGTCTGGTTCATCGACGTGATCGGCGACAAGTCGCCGACCGACAAGAAGGGCGTCTTGCTTTCGTCGGTGCTGTGGGACTGGGCGCCGCTCATGACCAAAGCCCTTCAGGACTACGAGGCCGGGACCATGGGCGAGGCGAGCTTCTACCTCGACCTCGATAACGGCATGGGGCTGCTGCACACGGAGTACATCCCCGACGACGTCTGGACGGCCTGCGAGAACGCGAAGGCCGGGATCCTGGACGGCAGCGTCGAGGTGCCCGAGCTGACGAAGGGTAAGCAAGTCAAGGACCTCATCGCTTCAGGGCAGTGACGATGGCCCCCGTCTCTCGCGAGAGCGACGGGGCGGGCGGGCGCGGTCTCGGGACCGCGCCCGCCCGCCCCGTCGAGGCAGCTCCGGGTGGGAACGGCGACGACAGGATCGTCGCGATCCAGTTCTGCGGCATCACCAAGATCTTTCCCGGGGTGCGCGCCAACGACTGCGTCAACCTGCTGGTTCGGCAGGGCGAAGTCCATTGCCTGCTGGGAGAGAACGGCGCCGGCAAGTCGACGTTGATGAACGTGTTGGCCGGCATCTACCAGCCCGACGAAGGCAGCATTCGCGTGTGCGGCGAGGAGGTCTGCATCAGCTGCCCGCGCGACTCGATCGAGCTCGGCATCGGGATGGTCCACCAGCACAGCAGCTTGATCCCCACCTTCACCGTGCTCGAGAACCTCATGCTCGGGCAAGGCGAGGGGGTGCGACTGAGTGTGAAGAAGGCCGAGGAGGGTTTGGCGCGGTTGTCGGCGACCCTCGGGGTGGAGGTCGACTCAGACACCGTCGTGCAGGAGCTTTCTCTGGGGCAGCAGCAGCAGGTCGAGATCCTCAAGGCGCTGTGGCAGGGATCGAAGGTGCTGATCCTGGACGAGCCCACGTCCATGCTGACCCCCAAGGGCATCGAGGACCTCGAACGCGTGATCGTGCAGTTGAAGAAGGAAGGCCTCGCAGTCATTTTCATCACCCACAAGCTCCGCGAGGCGTTCGCCATCGGCGATTGTGTATCGGTACTGCGTCAAGGTCGTCTGGAAGGGACCATCGACGGCGACACCATGCGGCGCTCGTCGCACGAGGATCTCCACGCCATGGTCGTGAACCTCATGTTCCCCGGCGAGGCCGAGAGCCTCGCCAATGTCGCCGAGTTGCACGACCTCTCCGAATTGGGCGGCGCCGCCGGGCGAACCGAGAGCGGCGGCCAGCCTCTGCTCGAGCTGGAGGGCGTCATGGTGACAGGAGGCCGTGGCGAGATCGGCATCGACGAGGCGCTGGACCTCACGGTGCACGCTGGCGAGGTCGTCGGCGTCGCCGGCGTCGACGGTAACGGTCAGCGGCCCTTGGCCGAGGCCATCGCCGGGCAGCGAAGGCTTGACGGCGGCGACATCCGGCTGGACGGCAGATCCATGCGCAGGCTCAGTATCAAGGCTCGTCAACGGCACGGCCTGCGCTACGTCACCGACGACCGCCTCAACGAAGGCATCGTCGGGCCGCTCAGTGTCGCCGTGAACATGGTGACCAAGCGCATCGGCATGGCCCCGTTCTGGGTCGGGGGACGGACGCGGTTCGAAGCCATCGACGCCAACGCCGACGAGCTCGTGCGTGAGTACAACATCATGACTCCGACCATCCACACGCACGCCGGGTCCCTCTCGGGCGGCAACGTGCAGAAGGTGGTGCTGGCTCGCGAGCTTTCGTTCGATCCCAAAGTCGTGGTCTTCAACAAACCCACGTACGGTCTGGACGTGAAGACGACCAACGCCGTGCGCTCCCGGATCCGACAGCTTGCCGACACAGGCGACGCCGGAGCCCTGGTGATCTCCACCGATCTCGAAGAGCTGCTCGTGCTCTGCGATCGGATCGCCGTCCTGTCGCGCGGCCGTCTCATGGGGATCGTGCAGAACAAATCCGGCGCGGAGCAGGAGATCGGCGCCCTGATGATTGGAGGCGGCCAGGGTGAGTGACATGGCTGAAGGGACGCTGTTGCCCGTCCAGGTCTCGACCGAGGCGCCCGCGGCTCTGCGCGCGGCCAAGGCGTTCTGGAGAGTGGCGGCGCCCGTCGTTTACGGCCTCATCGCCGGGGGCGTGCTTCTGCTCGTCTTGGGCAAAGACCCCATCGCCTTCTATGTGACCACGCTCCAGAGCGGCCTGTTCACGTGGAGTGGATTGATGCAGACGATCATTCGTCTCGCACCCCTGCTGCTGATGTCGGCGGGCTTCATCGTCGCCTTTCAGGCCGGGCTCTGGAACATCGGCGGTGACGGGCAGTTCCTCATGGCTGCGGCGATCATCGGCGGGCTCGGGGTCCCGTTCACCAACGCCATGCCCGTCTGGCTGGCCCTCATCCTGCTGTGCGTCATCGGGTTCGCGGTAGGCGGGGCGTGGACCGTCGTCCCGTCGGTGCTCAAGGCCTACTACGGCATCAACGAGATCATCAGCGTCCTCATGATGAGCTACGTCGGCATCAATCTCGCCAACATGCTGATCAAGGGGCCGTTCCTGACGACGCAGGCGTTCATGCCCCAGACCGACGTCATCCCCTTCGAGAAGCTTCTGCCGTACATACCCGGGACGCGCATCCACATCGGCATCGTCATCGCCTTGGTCGTGTTGGCGATCGTGCACTACATGCAGACCCGGACGGGGTACGGCCTGCGGCTGCGCATGCTGGGACTGAACCCCAAGGCCGCGGTACACGCCGGCATCAACGTGAAGCGCGACATCATCACCGCGTTCGCCCTGAGTGGCGCGCTCATCGGACTTGCCGCTGCCGTCGAGGTGTTGGGAGTGTGGGGCTACGTGCGCTCCGACTGGAACCCGGCATTCGGCATGACGCTGTTCGCCATCGTCTTTCTCGCCGGGCTCAATGTCATGGTGGTGATCCCCTTCGTGTTCTTCTTCGCCGTGATCCAGATCGGCGGGCACGAGGCGGCGCGACAGGCGGGACTGCCGAACGACTTCCTCCTGCTTCTCGTGGGACTCATCCTCTTCTTCATGGTCTTCACCGAATGGGCTCGCACGCGAGGCTGGTTCAAGAAGGCCGACAAGGGACAGGCGGTGGCGGCTGAGGACCGTGACCCCGTCCCGCCCGGGCGCGAGGAGGTCGTCGGCAATGGGTGAGCTCTGGACCACTGAGTTCGTGGCCGCCGTCATCACGGGCGCGGTCCTCGCCGGCATGCCGCTGCTCCTTGCCGCCCTCGGCGAGACGATCTCGGAACAAGCCGGACTGCTCAACATCGGCCTTGAGGGCATGATGCTCCTCGGCGCCTACTTCGGGTTCGTGGCCGCCAACTGGACGGGCTCGTCATGGTTGGGCTTCGCGGCGGCGGTCCTCGCCGGCATGGCGGTCTCGCTGCTCATGGTCGTCTTCTGCGTGCGCATGGGCCGTGACCAGATCGTCGTCGGTATCGCCATCCTGCTCGCCATGGAAGGGCTCACGAGCTTGCTTCACCAGGTGCAGTTCGGCGAGAGCTACCCTCGCCTCGACAACGTGCCGACCCTGGGGATTCCCGGGCTGGAGCGGATCCCGGTGTTGGGACCAAGCCTCTTCAGCCAGCCGCTGATCGTGTACATCGGCTTCGCCCTGATCTTCGTGATCGGGTGGATGTTGTACAAGACCAACCTCGGCCTCAACATCCGGGCCGCCGGCTGGAAGCCCGTCGCGCTCGACAACGCCGGCGTGGACGTCTTGAAGATCCGCACCGTCGCGGCGCTGTCCACCGGAGCCTTGGCCGGCCTGGGTGGCGGTTACATGGCGATCGTGACGGCCGGGATATTCGTACCGTTCATGACGGGCGGCTACGGCTTCATCGCGATCGTGATCGCCATGCTCGGCCGTGGACGCCCGGTATGGGTGCTCATCGGATCGCTGCTGTTCGGTGTCGCGCTTTCCATCGCCACCGCCCTGCAGTTGGTGGGCATCAACATCTCCACCGACCTGGTCCAGATGCTGCCGTTCGTCGCCGTGATGGCGGCTTTGGCGCTCTTCGCGAGACACAGCATGCTGCCCTCGGCGCTCGCCATCCCGTTCGTGCGCGGTCAGCGGTGAGCCCGTCACCCACTTAACGAAGGAAGGTGTTCGGTATGACCCGATCTATCGACTTCATCATGACTGCGGGGCCGGTCGAGCTCTCGGACAGGGTCCGCTCCGCCCTCGGCGGGCAACTGCTCTTCGACTACTCGCAGCCTTACATGGAGCTCTTCCGTGACACGCAGGAGAAGTTCAAGGCCTTCCTTAAGACGAAGAACGACATCGTGATGATGCAGGGCGAGGCCCTCCTCGGACTCGAGGCCATCTCCTTCTGCGGCCTCGACGAGGGCGACGTGGTGATCAACATCGAGAGCGGGCACTACGGCGAGGGCAACCGCTACTTCCTCGAGAAGTATGGCGCCAAGGCGATCCCGGTCGAG
Source organism: uncultured Thermoleophilia bacterium (assembly GCA_964615105.1). Lineage (GTDB taxonomy): Bacteria > Actinomycetota > Thermoleophilia > UBA2241 > UBA2241 > UBA2241. Next base: position 21,105 of record CAZTMO010000001.1, on the reverse strand, counting down.
ACCGACTGGAACACCGTCGTCGAGCCGGAACAGCTCGAGGCGGTCCTCAAGGCGCATCCCGAGGCCAAGATCCTCTGGCTCGTGCATTGTGAGACGCCCTGCGGCACCCAATCTGACCTCGAGACCCTGGCCAAGCTGGGCAAGCAGTATGGCAAGCTCGTGTTCGTCGACTCCGTGAGCTGCGCCGGCAGCGTCCCCGTAGAGGTCGATGCGTGGGGCATCGACATCGTCTCCGTCGGCTCACAGAAGGTCCTTGGGGCGCCGCCCGGCCTCAGCGCCATGGCGATCTCCGACGCCGCGTGGGAGCTCTTCCGCACTGTCAAACGGCCGAACCGCTACTCGTACTTCAGCATCCTTGACTGGAAAGAGCTCTGGCTCGAGAAGGAGATCTGGCCGTACACGACCTCGACTTCAGAGGTGCCGGCCCTCAACGCCGCGGTGAGCGAGTACCTCGAGGTGGGCCACGAGGAGCACTTCCGGCGATACGCCGAGGTGGCGCGTGCCACGCGGGCCGGCGTCAAGGCGATGGGGCTCGAGCTCTGGCCCGACACCGAGGCGCACGCGTGCAATGTGGCCACCGCCGTCGCCGTTCCGGACGGCGTCGATGATGAGAAGCTGCGTGACCGGATGGTCGCGAAGTTCGGCGTGCTCATCTCGGGGAGCCTCTTCAACACCCCCATCTACGGAAAGCTCGTCCGACTCGGCCACATGGGACGCACCTGCAGCCCGGCGTACGGCCTTCTCGCCATCACGGCGCTGGGGGACTGCCTCAACGAGATGGGCTCCCGCGCCGACGTGGGCGCCGGAGTCGATGCGTTTCTCGCGGAGCTCGACCAAGTCTGACAGGGAGAGACCACACATGAACTACATCGAGTTCCATGTCGAGAAGTGCATCGCCTGCGATATGTGCTCGGGCGTGTGCTCGCTGAACAAGCTTGGCCGCGTTCAGCCATCCGGGGCGTGCATCCAGGTCTCGCGACAGCCGGGTATCCACCTTGGGCCCATGCAGTGCTCCGTCTGTGACATGACGCACGAGCGAGTCTGCGTCGACGCGTGCCCGCAGGAAGCGCTCGTCTGGGACGAGGAGGCCGGCGTCGTGCGCTTCATCCAGGAGGAGTGCACCGACTGCGGCGCCTGTCTCGACGCCTGCCCGAACGTCCACCAGGACGCCGTCGACAGGCGCATCATGATCTGCGACCTGTGCGACGGTGATCCGCTCTGTGTCAAGTGGTGTCCCGAAGGGGCGCTCACCTGGGGAGGTGCCTCATGAAGTACGGCGGCTACACCGGCAAGTTCCTGACCGTCGACCTCGGGACCGGGGAGTTCGGCTCGCTGCCGCTCACTGACGAGCTCGCCGAGAAGTACATCGGCGGGCGCGGCTTTGTGGCGAAGCTGCTCTACGACATGCTGCCGAGGGGCATCGACCCACTCGGCCCGGAGAACGTGATCGTGTTCGCGACCGGGCCGGCGACGGGCACGATGATCCCGACCGCCAGTCGCATCGCCATCGGCGTGAAGAGCCCGCTGACCGGGACCATCTCGGCCAGTTACATGGGCGGCCACTTCGGGCCCGCGCTCAAGTACGCCGGGTGGGACGGCATCATCATCACGGGCGTTTCGGAGAAGCCGGTGGCGCTGGTCGTGGACGACGAGAAGGCGCGACTTGTCGACGCGACGCGGCTCTGGGGCAAGGAGTGTCTCGAAGCGCAAGCTCTCCTCGAGGAGGAGCTCGGCCACGACTTCCAGATCGGGACGATCGGCCCGGGCGGCGAGAACGGCGTGCGCTACGGCACGTTCATGCACATGCAGCACAACGCCGGTCGCGGCGGATCGGGGACCGTCTTCGGCAGCAAGCGACTGAAGGCCGTCGCCGTGCGCGGCTCAGGCGGCGTCAGCGTCGCAGCGTCCACCACGGACTACATCGCCGGGTGCAAGGCGCTTCACGACATCATCATGGAGAACCCTGTGCGGCCCGCGTTTCGCTGGCCCGGGACCAACGGCATGCTGCCGAACGTGAACGAGGCGACCGGGCTGCCCTATCGGAACCATCAGGACGACAGAGTCCCGGATGTCAGCACGATCCATCACGAGGTGATCGACTCCTACATCACCGGTCGCGAAGCCTGTAGCAGCTGCAACGTGATCTGCGGCGCGGTCCTGGAGTTCGAGCGCGACGGGCGCTCGTATCGATCCGAGCGCCTCGACCACGAGTCGTGTTGGGCGCTCGGCCCCCTCTGCGGCATCCTCGACCTCACGGCGATCATGGAGGCCAACTACCTCTGCGATCAGATGGGCATCGACACGATGACGGCGGGCTCGACCATCGCGTGGGCCATGGAGATGACCGAGAAGGGCCTGCTGACGAAGGACGAGACCGACGGGCTGGACTTCACCTTCGGCAACGCCGACGTCCTGCGGCCCGCGCTTCTCAGCATCGGCGCACGTGAGGGCTTCGGCGACGTGCTCGCCCTCGGGTCGCGCGGCGCGGCGCGCAAGCTGGGCAGGGGCGAGGAGTACGCCATGCAGGTGAAGGGCCTCGAGATCGCCGCCTACGCGCCGCGCGGCTTCACCGGCATGGGCATCTCTTATGCCACGACCGGACGCGGCGCCGACCACAACAAGGCGTTCACCGTGGCGGCGGAGTTCCTCGGGGTATTGGGCGACTACGACCGCTACTCTCTTGAGGGCAAAGCCGAGCTGGTGAAGCGGATGCAGGACAGCACGGTGATGATCGACTCGCTGATCATGTGCATGTTCACGGTCGACCTCGGCATCAGCGTCGAGCTCTACGCGCGCTGTGCGAACCTGCCCACGGGAATGAACCTCACGACGGACGACGTGTACACGATAGGTTCGCGCGTCAATACGCTGGAGCGTCTCTTCAACGTCGAGGAGGGGTTCACACGGGCGGACGACGCTTTGCCGCGACGGTTCGCGGAAGAGGCGGCGCCGTCAGACCCCGAGGGACACAAGCTCGACGTCGCCGATGTCCTGGACGAGTACTACAGCCTTCGCGGCTGGGACGCAGACGGAGTGCCGACCGCGGCCGCGCGCGAACGGCTTGGTGTCTGACGTTCGATGGCCGAGCATCTCCGCCAGGCGCAGGAGCCGACCGGTGCTGACACCGTTCGCGTCAGGGTCGTGCTGTTCGGCAATCACGCGAGCCTGCTGCCGCCTGAAGACCGGGGTCGGACGGTCGTGGAGTTGAAGCGCGGCAGCACGGTGGACGACGTGCTGGACGTGCTCGCCGTCCCGCAGGAAGGCAGGACCTTTCTGACGCTGGACGGCGAGCGCGTCGCCGCCGACGCCGTCGTGCGCGACGAGGCGGAGCTGCGGGTGATCGTGCCGCTGGGCGGGGGCTGACGCCCTCATGGGGGCAGGAGTACGGACATGAGTGGACAGTGGGGCTCCAAGGGCGGGCCGGGAGCTGCCGCCGGCGACGGCCGGCTGTCGACGACCCGCAGGGGGAGGCCAAGTCGTCGCAATGGGATCCCCCTCTACTACCAGGTCATGCGGAACCTCAAAGAGCAAATCATCGCGGGCAAGCTCGCGCCTGGGCGCCAGTTGCCGTCCGAGGCGGAGCTCACGAAGCGTTTCGGCGTGAGCCGTGTGGTGGTGCGCCAGGCTCTCCAGATGCTCGACGACCAGGGCCTGATCCGGCGAGTCAAGGGGAAGGGCTCGTTCGTCTCGGAGGAGCTTGCCGACGACGCGACGCCGCACATCAGCGGGAGCTTGGAGGATCTCATCCACATCGGGCCCGACACGCGCGTCCGCGTGGTCGAGTTCAGGCTCGTGAAACCAACGCCGGACCTCGCTGAGACGTTCGCGATCGGCGAAGACGCGGACCTGTTCTACGTGCAACGTGTGCGGCTCGTGGGCGACCGGCCGCTGGCCGTCTTGACCAACTACGTCCCGTACGAGGTGGGCGCGTGTCTCTCGCTGAGCGAACTTGAGAAGGAACCCCTCATCGTGCTGATCGAGAAGCGGACCGGCTTCAAGGTCGATTGGGCTTCGCAGATGTTCGAGGCGGTGGCCGCCGACGACGAGCAGGCGAGGTTGCTCGAAGTGGATCTGCTGACCTCGCTTCTCAAACTGACGCTCACCGTCTACACGTCGGACGCCCGCGTGGTCGATCTGGCGGAGGTCTACTACCGCTCCGACCGGTACAAGCATCGCGGATTTCTCACGAGGAGCCACGAGAACGGTGGGACGTTCTGGGACGCGCTGACTGGTGAAGCGGCCGCGCGCGGAGCCGTTCGTGACGGTACTGCGCTCGTCAGCTTGGAGCCTGAGGACGTCCGCGGGCAGGCCGGAGCAGACGATGTCCTCGAGGTCGACTTGTCCGATTCATAATACTGGACGATAGACTATGCTTAAGACAAGAGTCTGATGACTGGGGGATCGATGTCGCAGCCGAAGCTCTTCTTCATGCCTACTCGGATCGTGCACGGCCTGGGCAGCATCGGGGCCGTCGCGGCGCAGGTGCGCGCCTCCGGGGGCAGCAAGGCGTTCATCTGTACTGACGCCGGTCTGTCGGCGGCGGGCGTGACGAGCCGCGTCACCGGCCTCCTGGACGAGGCGGAATTGCCCTATGTCCTGTTTGACCAAGTCGAGGAAGACCCCGGCGTGCGCACCGTCGCTGCCGGCGTCGAGGTCTTCAAGGCGGAGGGTTGCGACCTGGTCATAGCTCTGGGGGGCGGAAGCCCGATGTGCGCCGGTAAGGGAATCGCCCTCGTGGCCGCCAACGGCGGCGTGCTCACCGACTACGAGGGCTTCAACAAGGCCGCCAAGGCGCCGTTCCCGGTGATCGCCGTCCCCACTACCGCGGGCTCGGGGACCGAGGTCTCGAAGGTGACGATCCTCACCGACGAGGCGCGCGGCTTCAAGATGTCGATCCTCGACGAACGCACGTACCCCACCGTCGCGATCCTGGACGGCGGACTCATGGAGAGCCTTCCGGCGTGGCCGGCGCTGGTTGCCGGGATGGACGCCCTGGCGCATGCGCTGGACGCGATCTGGTCGGTCGGCGCGACCGACTTCTCGGACGGCTTGGCCGCGACGTCCGCGGCGACGATCTTCGACAGTCTGCCCAGAGCGGCGTTGACCGGCGATCTCGGCGCCAAGCAGCGCATGCTCGAGGCCAGCACGATCGCGAACATGGCGACGGGCACGTCGCTGCCGGGTCTCGCCCACGTTCTGTCGCAGCCACTGGGACGGCTCCACATGTCTCATGGGCTGGCCACCGGCATCATGCTGCCGTACGCCATGGAGTTCAACCTGCCGGTGGCCAGCGCCAAGATCGCCCCGATCGCGAGGTTGCTCGGCGAGCAGGGCGACGATGCCGAGCTCGCCGAGGAGCTGCTCTATCGCCTCTGGAGTCTCATGGAGGCCGTGGGCTTCCCGACCACCCTGGACCCGGCTGTCGTCACCGACGAAGAGATCCCCGTACTGGTCGAGCAGTGCACGAAAGTCGTCAACTACAGGCTGAACGTGCGTAACGCGTCGCCTGCCGACCTCGAGCGCCTGTATCGCAAGGCGCTGGCAAAGGAGTGAGCATGGGGCAGTTCCCTGTGGGCGGATTCTGGGGCAAGGTTCTCGTCGTCGACGTCGGCAGCGGCGAGCAGCGTGTCGAGGATCTCGATGCGGCCGCCGCGAGAAGCTTCGTCGGCGGCCGCGGCCTTGCCGCCCGCTACCTGTTCGACATGCTGCCCGCAGGGACCGACGCGCTGAGTCCGGAGAACCCGCTCATCTTCGCCTCCGGACCCCTGAGCGGAACGACGGCCCCGGGTTCTGCTCGGGCCGCCCTGGCGACGAAGTCGCCTCAGACCGGGCTCTATCTCTTCTGCATCACCGGGGGCGATCTGGGACCGGTGATCAAGCGTTCCGGCTTCGACGTCATCGTCCTCACCGGGCGTAGCGACGAGCCGGTGTACGTCGAGATCACTGGCGGCAAGGCCAAGCTGCATCCGGCCGGCCACCTCTGGGGCCTCGATACGCTTTCGGCGCAGGAGTACATCCGCGACGAACTGCCGCGCGGCCAAGTCGCGATCACCTGCATCGGCCCGGGCGGAGAGAACCTCGTTCCTTACGCCTGCCTGCTCAACGAGCGTCGTGCGCTCGGCCGCGGCGGCGCCGGCGCTGTCATGGGCTCAAAGAACGTCAAGGCCATGGTCGTGCGCGCGGGCGCAGAGGCCGCGCCCGTCGGCGATCCCGACGGGTTCAAAGCGGCGGTCAAGAAGATCGTCAAGGAGCTTCGTGAGCACCCCTTCACCTCTGGTCCGCTGAAGCTTCACGGCTCGGTCAGCACTGTCGCCGTGACGCTCAATTCGGGCATCATGCCGGCCGACAACTGGCAGCGGTCGGCGCCGGTCGACAAGGGTCGTGGGCTGCTCGGCGACATGCTGCGCGAGCAGTACCTCGTTAAGGACGCTCCGTGCGGCGATCCTTGTCCCTCGCGGTGCAGCAAGGTCACGGTCGTGCGGGACGGTCCCTACGCGGGGGCGACCTCTGAAGGACCGGAGTACGAGACCGTCTACTCGCTGGGGAGCTCGTGCGGCGTCTACGATCTGGGCGCGGTCATCGCGGCCGACCAGCTCTGCGATCTCTACGGCATCGACACCATCTCGGTCGGCGTCACCATCTCGTTCGCCATGGAGTGCTTCGAACGCGGGTTGATCACCAAGGAAGACACAGGGGGCATCGACCTGCGCTTCGGCAACGCGGAGGCGATGATCGAGCTGGTCAAGGACGCCGCCTTCAGACGCGGCTTCGGCGCTGAGATCGCGCTGGGTAGCAAAGCGATGGCCGAACGCATCGGCCAGGGTTCCGAGGCCTTTGCGATGCACGCCAAAGGCATGGAGGTGGGCGGTTACGATCCTCGTGGGGCGAAGGGGATGGCGCTCGTCTACGGGTGCGGCAACCGGGGCGGCTGCCATCACGCCGGCGGCTACACGGTCACCGCCGAACTGACGAACCCGGACATCGACCGCTTCGCGGACTCGGGCAAGGCGCCGATCGCGCTCGGCAGCCGCAACCGGCGAGCCGCGGCGGCCGACTCCGCAGGCACGTGCGCGTTCCTGACCATCGGCATGCAGGACGGCACACTGGCCGAGCTCATCGGCACGGCGACGGGGCACGAGTTCTCGGCGGCCGACATGTACCTGGCCGGCGAGCGCATCAACGCCCTGGAGCGCGTCATCAACGTCCGTGAAGGCCTGCGCGCCGAGGACGACACGATCCCGGCGAGGCTCCTCGAGGAGGCGGTCCCCGAGGGCCCGATCGCCGGGCAGGTCGTGGACTTCGACCTCATGCGCCGGGAGCTGTACGCCGCGAGCGGATACGACCCGGTGACGAGCATGCCAACACCCGAGACCCTGGAGCGGCTCGGACTCGAATGGGTCACGAGCGATCCGATCGTCGCGAACCTACTGGATGGAGCAGGATTGTGAGCTATTACAAGGATTTTCGCGAGTACATCGCGGCGTTGGAGGCCGCAGACCTGCTCCGGCGGGTGCGCACGCCGATCTGCAAGGACACCGAGCTCATGCCGCTGGTCAGGCTGCAGTTCCGCGGCCTGCCGGCCGAGCAGCGCACGGCATTCGTGTTCGAGGACGTGAGAGACGTCAACGGACGCACGTTCCCCGGCCCCGTCGCTGTCGGTGTCCTCGGGGCCAACCGGGCGGTATACGCGAAGGCGCTCGGCTGTGGCCCCGACGAGATCAGTGATCGCTGGGCGGCGGTCCACCGAGGCTACATCCCTCCCGTGCTCGTCGACGATGGTCCCGTCATGGAGGAGATCCACGTCGGCGACGGGCTGCTTGAGCACGACGGCATTCTCGAGTTCCCGCATCCCATCTCCACGCCGGGCTTCGACCCCGCGCCGTACTTCACCTCGCCCTTCTGGGTGACCAAGGATCCCGAGACTGGCGACCGCAACGTGGGCACGTACCGGGTGATGGTGAAGGGGGGCGGAAAGGCCGGCATGATGGCTCATCAGAGCCAACACATCGGCCTGCACCTGCAGAGCGCGCGCCGTAACGGCAAGGTGCTCGAGGCGGCCATCATCCTCGGCTGCACGCCGGCCGTCGGCCTCTGCAGCGTCGCCAAGATCCCGTACGGCGTCGACGAGTTCGCCGTTGCCGGCGGCATCGCCGGCGAGCCGATCGAGCTGGTCAAGTGCCAGACGGTCGATCTCGAGGTCCCGGCGAGCGCCGAGATCGTCGTCGAGGGATACGTCGACCCGACGTACCGCGAGCAGGAGGCGCCCTTCGGCGAGTACACGGGCTACATGGGCACGCGCGTCGCCAATCCGGTGTTCCACGTGACGGGGATCATGCACCGCAAGACGCCGGTCTACCAGGCCTTCCTGAGCCAGTTCCCGCCGTCGGAGAGCAGCCTCATCCGCAAGCTCGCCTATGACGCCGTGTACCTCAACAGGTTGAAGTCGGCGAACATCCCGGGGATCCTCGACGTCCAGCTCCACGAGATGACCGGCAGCTACGGGTTGATGGTCATCCAGCTCAAGAAGGTACACCCGTCGCAGCCCTGGCAGGCGCTCCACGCCGCCGTCGCGCTCGACCCGACGATCGGCAAGATGATCGTCGCCGTCGACGAGGACATCGATCCCAATGACGCCGATGCCGTCAACTGGGCTATGGCTTACCGGATGCGCCCACATCTGGACACGCACATCGTCACCGGCAAGGCCAGCATCCTCGATCCGTCCTCGGCGCCGCCAGAGGCGCACGTCGACGAACAGCGCTTCCCGCAGCCCTCGGGGACGTCGGCGATCCTCATCGACGCGACGCGCAAGTGGGACTACCCGCCGACGTCGCTGCCGCGCAAGGAGTTCATGGAACGGGCGCTGGCGCGCTGGGAGGCCGAGGGCCTGCCGCCGCTGAGCCTGAGAAAGCCGTGGTTCGGCTACGAGCTGGGCTACTGGACAGACGAAGCGCGCGACGACGCTCAGGCGGCGGTCGAGGGCCGCTACCTGGAGATCGCCGCGCGCCTTGAGGCGACCCGCGAGACCGTGGCGGTGTCCGGGTTTGCAGAGACCGCAGAGGAAACCGACGTGCAGAAGGGGGAGCTCGATGGCTGACCTGTCAGTCGACTTCGCAGGCCTCAAGCTTAAGAATCCATTCATCATCGCCTCGTCCGAGTTGACGAACAAGGTCGAGAAGATCAAGTGGGCTGAGGAGAACGGCGCTTCGGCCGTCAGCACGAAGCTCACCTTTCTCAAGGTCCCGTTGTACGCGCGTCCCTATCACATCATCGAGAAGGAAGGCGCCTTCTACTCACCGTCGGGCGAGCGTATGCGCGTGGAGGACACGCAGGAGCTCATCCAGCAGTGCAAGGAGCAGACCGAGCTCAAGATCATCGCCAACATGATGGGCCCTGGTGAGGACCTCGAGGGCTGGGCCAAGTTGGCGCGCATGCTCGAAGAGGCCGGCGCCGACATGCTCGAGCTCAACATGAGCTGTCCGAACCTGGGGCTCATGGCCAAGCAGATGGGTGTCGACGAAGAGCCCGAGCTCGGCGCCACCCTAGGCAAGGACCCGGCACTGGCCGGTCAGGTCTGCAAGGCCGTGGCCGATGCGGTGAAGATCCCCGTGATGCCGAAGATGACCCCAGAGGCCAACACCATGATGGTGGCGCGTTCGGTGGAGAAGAACGGCGCGGCTGCGGTGTCGGCCATCAACTGCCCGCAGTCGTTGCCGCCGCTCAACATCAAGAACGGCGGCACGCCGATGTACCCGTCGACCGACAACCAGTCCTTCGCCGGGCTCTGCGGCCCGTGGATCCGGCCGCTCGCCTACCGCCATATCGCGCAGATGCGCACGATCTGTCCGACGTTGCCGCTGGCCGGCGGTGGCGGTCTCATGAACTGGCGCCACTCCGTGGAGATGATCATGTACGGCGCCACCGTGCTCACGTACTGCTCGCTCCTCTACCTGAAGGGCTACAAGGCGTTCGCCAAGATCGAGCCCGGCATGCGCAAGTTCATGGACGAGAATGGCTACGAGACGTTGGCGGACATGCGCGGAATCGCTCTCAAGTACATCGTCACCCCGGGCGAGGTGCACTACATCCCGATGCTCCCCGAGATCGACCTCGAGAAGTGCAACGGGTGTGGTCTCTGCGCCGCGCCGGGTCACTGCGAGTGCATCGAGATCCGCGACAAGAAGGCTGTCCTCGTCAAGCCGAAGGACTGCTACTCCTGCGCCGTCTGCTACTTCCTGTGCGCCCGCGAGGCGATCACGATGGTCGAAGCGCCGATCGAGAACACGCGCGCCGGCGTGGCGACCCGGTCGGCATGACAGGCCGCGGACGGGAGCTGATTCAATGAGAGCGTTCGACTACGCGCGTCCGAGTTCGCTCAAGGAGGCCTGCGACGTGCTGGCCGGCTCGAACGGCTCCGCACTGGCCTTGGCCGGAGGCACAGACGTCCTCGTACAGGTGAGGGCGGCCGGGCTGCGTCCCGACGTGGTCGTGAGCCTTCGTGACGTGCCCGGCCTCAACTTCATCGAGGCGGACGCCCAAGGCGGCGTCGCCATCGGAGCGGTCACGCCGCTCGGCGTGATCGAGCATTCACCTGAGGTCATGGAGCGCTTCCCTGCGATCGCACGGGCCGCCTCCTGGATCGGCTCGGTGCAAGTGCGCACCCGGGCGACCATCGGGGGGAACCTCTGCAATGCCGCACCGTCAGCCGACATGGCGGCGATCCTGATCGCCCTGGATGCCAAGGCCGTTCTCACCGATGGCAGCGACGAACGCGTCGTCCCGCTCGAGGACTTCTTCACGGGGCCCGGGCAGACCGTTCTGCGGTGCGGCGAGCTGCTGAAGGCAGTCCGCGTGCCGGCCGTGCCCCAGGACAGCTTCGCCACATATCTGAAGACGTTCCGCTCGGCCATGGACTGCTGTACGGTCGGCGTGGCGTTGTTCGCCGCCTTCGAGCCGGGGTCGGTCGTCGTACGCGAGGCTCGCCTCGCTCTGGGCGCCGTCGCCCCCACACCCATGCGGGCGCGCGCCGCCGAGGCGTCGCTGATCGGTAGAGAGCTGGACGAGGTCGTGATCGCGGCGGCGGCCGCCAAAGCGGTCGAGGAGTCACGCCCCATCGACGATATCCGCGCCTCGGCGGAGTACCGCCGGGTGCTGGTGGAGGTCATGTCGCGGCGCGTCCTCACAGCGGCGCAGGGCTGGGTCACGAACGGAGGACGAGGGTGAAGCGAGAGCTGCACATAACGGTCAACGGGGACGAGTACGACCTGTTCGTAGACACCCATCGCACCCTCCTCGAGATCATCCGCGAAGACATCGGCTTGACAGGTACCAAGAACGGCTGTAACCAGGGCGAGTGTGGAGCCTGCACGGTGCTGCTCGACGGTCAGCCGGTCAACTCCTGCCTCATGCTTGCTCACGAGGCCGACGGTCGCGAGGTCACGACGATCGAAGGTCTGGCCGGCGGGGGCTCGCTCGACCCTGTACAGCGTGCCTTCGTCGAGCACGGCGCCATCCAGTGCGGTTTCTGTACCCCCGGCATGGTGATGTCGGCGAAGGCCTTGCTCGATCGCAATCCCGATCCCAGCCGGGAACAGATTCTCGAAGGGCTGCGGGGCAACCTCTGCCGGTGCACCGGCTACGTGAAGATCATCGAGGCCGTCAAGGCCGCGGGAGACCACCTTCGCGAGGAGGTGACGTCACGATGAGATCCGACGTGGAGACCGACGTGAAGACAGACGTGAAGACCGAGGTCGTCGAGAGAGAGATGACGATCATCGGCCAGCGCCTGCCGCGTATCGACGCGATCCCCAAGGTCTGCGGCGAGGCGAAGTACACCGGCGACCATCACATGCCGGGGATGCTCATCGGCAAGATCCTGCGCAGTCCCCATCCTCATGCGAGGATCCGGTCCATCGACACGGCGGCGGCGAGGCGCCTCAAGGGAGTGCGCGCCGTCATCACGGCGGACGACGTTCCCGACACCAAGTTCAGCTTCTATCAGTTCCTGGCCGACAAGCACATCCTCTGCACCGACAAGGTGCGCTACGTTGGCGATGAAGTGGCCGCCGTAGCCGCGATCGACGAGGACACGGCCGAGGAGGCGCTCTCGCTCATCGTGGTGGACTACGAGCCGCTGCCGGCCGTCTTCGACGTCGACGAGGCCATGAAGCCGGACGCACCCCTCGTTCACGAGGACAAGGAGAGCAACGCCACGTGGAGCGTCGATCGCCTCTTTGGCGATCCCGACAAGGCCTTCGAGGAATGCGACCACGTGGTGGAGGGCACGTATGTCACCCACCAGGTCGCGCACACCTGTCTCGAGACCTCCAACTGCGTCGCCAAGTGGGACGTCGACGACCGCGTGACGATCTGGACCACGACGCAGGCGCCACACACGCAGCGTCAGGAGATCGCCCGCGTGCTCGACGTCCCGCTCAGCCACGTGCGGGTGATCAACTCATCCATGGGCGGCGGGTTCGGATCCAGGCTGGTCATGGACATGAAGCTGCCCATCGCCGCGATCCTTTCGCGGATCACCGGCCGTGCGGTGCGCATCGTCAATACCCGCAGCGAGGAGTTCACCACCAGCAAGACGCGCTACCCGTACAAGCTGCATCTCAAGACCGGAGGGACCAAAGACGGGCGCATCCTCGTGCGAGATCTCACGCTCATCGGCGATGCGGGCGCGTACCACGACAAGGGACCGGCCACCGTCAATTTCTCGAGCATGATGTTCGGCACGCTCTACAACGTCCCTAACGTGCGCTTTCACGGCGAGCTGGTCTACACCAACAAGCAGATGGGCACGGCGTTCCGCGGCTTCGGCAACCCCCAGGTAGCGTTCGCGACCGAGGTCCAGATCGACGAGCTCGCCGAGAGCATGGGTCTGGACCCGCTCGAGTTGCGCATGAAGAACGCCAACGAGCCCATGCAGACCACGCACACAGGCGCCGAGGTCTGCGGCTGCGCCATGACGGAGTGTATGCAGACGGCGGCCGACGGCATCGGATGGGCGGAGAAGAGAGCTCCTGAGGGCAGGACGCCGCTGCGTGGTGTCGGCTTGGCCAACATGGTCCACACCGGCGGCGGCGGTCGCTTCTACGGCTACAACTCGGCCGAGGCGTTCGTCAAGCTCTCCGACGAAGGCACGGTGGCGCTGATCACGTCAGCTCTCGACATGGGACAGGGTGCCCACACCGCGATGGCGCAGATCGCCGCCGAGGAGCTCGGCGTGCCTCTCAGTGCGATCAGGGTCCTCTCCCACGACACCGAGCTCACGCCGTATGACCTGGGCTCCTGGGGGAGCCGCGCGAGTTTCATGGACGGCAACGCCGTCCTGGCTGCCGCGAAAGACGCGAGGCGCAATCTCGTCGCTGCCGCCGCCGAGATGCTCGAGGTCGCTCCCGAGGACGTCCTTGTCCAGGACGGCAAGATCTGGGCGAAGGGTGCGGCGGAGAAGCACGACCTCTCCGAGATCGTGAACCACTCCGTCAACGAGCACGGCATCACCATCTCGGGCAAGGGTCGTTTCGTCGACCGCCTGCCCGAGGGATACACGATCCCGACGGCTTTCGCCAAGAACATCCCCAACTTCTCGTTCGGCACGCAGGCAGCCGAAGTCGAGGTCGACCCGGAGACCGGTCAAGTCACGGTGCTCAAGGTCGTGGCCGCGCACGAGACGGGAACGACGATCAACCAGACGATGGCCGAGGGTCAGATCGAAGGCTCAGTCGCGCAGGGGATCGGCTTCGCTCTCATGGAAGAGCTCGTCCACGAGAACGGCAGGATCGTCAACGACCGGTTCCTCGACTACAAGATCCCCAACATCGGCGATATGCCCGAAGTGCAGGCCATCTGCGTCGAGAGTATCGGGACGAAAGGACCGTTCGGGGCCAAGGGTATCGGTGAGCCCGGCCTCGTTCCCACCGCGCCGGCCATCGCCAACGCCGTCTACGACGCCGTGGGCATCCGTCTGCATGAGTTGCCGATGACGCGCGAGAGAGTGCTTGAGGCGCTGCGAAAGAAGCGGGCAGCGGAGTGAGCCGGAGAGAGGAGGGGGGTCGCGGGCGGCGCGTCTCCCACGAGCGAAGGTCTGAAAGGGGTTGGCTGTGAAGTCCTACACGACGCTCATCAAGGGCGCCCGGCTGGTAGTGGAGACCTGCTTCACCGTCAAGGCGGGCGACGCGGTGCTCATCATCTGCGACGAGGATCACCGCCGCGAAGCCGAGGCGGTGGCCGGGGTCGCCGTGTCGCTCGGTGCGTACCCGGTCGTCGCCGACGTCTCGCATCATGTGAGCGCAGCTCTGGCGTCGATGAAAGTCCCTATGGAGCCGGCCAAGAACCTCGCCGCGGCGATGGAGGCGTCCGACGTCATCATCATCACCACGAACCTGGAGTGGGCCAACCGGTTCGCGCACGTCAACCCGGTGGCCGCCAGCGTCAAGAACGGCGCCAAGATCGGGTCTATCGAAGAGGGCATGGCTGACTGGGATCTCACCGAGGACGACATCCTCGAGACCGTCGCCAGAACAGAGAAGCTGATGGCGGCACTGGACGGCGTCGAGTGGGTCCGCGTGACCAACCCGGCCGGCACGGACGTGAAGGTCTGCATCAAGGACCGTCCGGCGCTCAAGGTCGTCCCGATCAAGGGCGCTGGCGAGATGATGGGGCCAGTCCCGCTGTGGGGTGAGGTCGCTTACGCCGCCGTCGAAGACAAGACCGAGGGGATCATCGTCGTTGACGGCATCATGCTCGGCGTGGGCGTGTTCGGGTCGCTCAGCGAGCCCATCAAGTGGGTGATCAAGGACGGTCGCGCGGTCGAGATCTCAGGTGGTGTCGAGGCCGAGCGCCTCAAGGCGGTCGTCGCCGGCTCGGACGAGAACGCCAACGTCGTCGCCGAGTTCGCCATGGGCACGAGCACGAAGTCGCCGAGCGGCTCGGCCTCCGAGAAGGGCCTGCTCGGCACGATCCACTTCGCCCTCGGCGACAACGCGCACTGCTACCCCGGAGGTCAAAGCCACAGCGCCCTGCACCTGGACGGCTGTCTGCGCAACATCAGCCTCGAGGCTGAAGGGCGCATGCTCATCAAGGACGGAGCGCTGGTGATCTGAATGGACAAGAACGCGGACGCTGCGCGCTGGACCGAGCGCGTCAAGGTGGTCGACGTCAGCGAGGGCAAGCGGACCGACCTGCCGGACGGCAGTTGGGTGTGCGAGCTGGTCTCGGGCCCGCTCAACGGCGCCTCGGCGACGATGCTTGGGTTCTCGACGTGGCAGCCGGGCGCCAACACCAACCAGATGGTCCACGAGGTGGACGAGCTGTGTTACATCGTGGAGGGCGAGGGGAAGCTCTCGATCGGCGACGAGTGCGTCTCATACCGGGCCGGCCAGGGTGTCCTGATCCCCGCGGGCGTGCCCCACGGGGTGGTCAACGACAGCGCGGAGCCGATGAGTATGGTGTACGTGTTCTCGTACCCGGAGTACCCTCCGACAAGGCCCGCCTGAACCCGTGCCGCAGGCCGGCGACGAGGGTCGCCGCCGGCCTGCGGCAGTCTCGGATGCGCTTCAGCGAGCGGTCAGCACGAGGAGGACGCGGGTGCACGTGACGGCGGTGCTGTTTGGCGGCCATCGCGCCTTTCTCCCGCCGGGAGCCGGCGGAGAGGGCTCGGTCGTGGTGCACGTGGCGGGGCGCGAGGCGCCGCTGTCTGCCGTGGTCGATGCCTTGGGCATGCCGACTGAGGTCGGGCGCATCGCGTTGCTCGACGGTCAGCCGATCGGCGACGATCACGTGCTGCACGACGGCGCCGTGGTCACGTTCGTGGCGCCGTTGGGCGGCGGATGAAGCTCCAGGGGGTCAGAGGCAGAGTCGCCGCACGACACCCTCGTAGACGTCCACGGCGGCGTGCAGGTGCGTGATGGGCACACGCTCGTCCGGCTTGTGGATGTTGCCCGTGGCGAGGCCGGGGCCAAAGACGACCGTGTCGATACCCGCCTGCGCGTAGACGGTCGCCTCAGTGGTGCCGCTCTTGATCTCGTCCGTGGGCGGCAGCCCGACATCGGCGATGGTCTCCCGAAGCGCGCGAAGCACAGCGGAGCCGGAGCGCGCGGCGAACGGGGGGGCGGCGAAGCGCGTGTCCACACGCAGGTCCACGCTTGGCACCCGCAGGGCGGGAAGGTCCTGCAAGTAGTCCTCGAGCGCTTCGCGTGGGGCATCGCCGGGCAGGGTGCGCGTGTCGCAGGCGTACTCGAGATGATCGGCGGCGAGTCGCAGTCTGCCGTTATTGACGGTGCTGTACGGAGGACGGAAGGCGTCGTCGGTCCAGGCGGCCAGACGCCGGCGCAGAGCCGCCGTGGCGGTGTGGAGCCGCTCGAGGGCCGCGACGAGCGCCGGGGACCAGTCCGCCGCTTCGTGGTCGGCTGGGGAGATGACGGCGGACGGCACGTGCGGCGCTGCCGGGGCACCGACCACGAGCTCGGCGACCGGCGCCACGAGGTTCATCACCTCGCCGCCCCATGCCTCGTAGACCGCCGTGATACCGGCACGCCGGAGGCCCGGCAAAGAGTCGACAAGCAGGTCGCAGGCAGAGACGCCGCGGTCGGGCTGCGACGAGTGCGCCGCCACTCCGGAGAAGCGCAGGCGCCAACGGGGCGACGCGTCACATGCCGTCGCGCCACTCCTCCGCCCGGCGACGTGGACCTCGACATAGCCCTTGTGCGAGGGGCACGCCTGAAGGTCGGTCGGCTCTCCGACCAGGGCCATCGCGGGCAGCGGTTCGAGCCGGCGCACGAGCAGATGGGCGCCATAGCGTCCAGTCTCCTCGCCGTACGTGCCGGCAAGTACGACGGGTCGCCTGAACGTCTCGTCACGCAACCGGTCGAGGGCTGCCAGTTTGCAGAGGAAGTCGAGCTTGACGTCGGCGGCGCCCAGACCGTACAGGTCCCCGTCATGTTCGGTGAGAGCGAACGGCCTTCCCCCCGACACCGTCCACAGGGCATGATCGCCGGGAGGCACCGTGTCGAGGTGCGTGGCGAGCAAGAGCGGAGCCTCGCTGCCCTCGCGGCGTGTTGCCACCAGATTGAACTGCTTCACGCCGTCGCGCAGTTCGGATTGCGTGACGACGTCCAGCCCGACGTCGCGACAAAGGGGCGTGAGCAGTGCGACCGCGGCGGCGTCGGACACGCTCGAGCGCGTGTCGACGGCGACAAGGTCACGTGCGATCGCGAGAAGGTCGAGGGCCATGCATCTGGACTCTACGTCAGGTCCAGAAGGAACGCCAAGCCAGGCGCAGCAAGCCCCTGACGCGCAGCCGCTGTGCTTCGTTGGAGATCTGGAAGCGGGGAGGGCACGAGCCGAGATCGTGGCGGAGGGAGCGTGTGACCGAGGATGAGAGGAGGGCGATGGGGAAGACCGTGCACCCGGCGGCGCATGTTGCCTTCAATGTGGCGTTCGCGTTCGTCGTCGTGACGCTGTGGGTCGCGGTCGCGCTTGGCGGCTGCACGTCTGACCCTCAGCCGGCTTCTTCCGCCACGTCGGTTGAGCAGGCGTTCCGGTCCTCGCACCCGGGCGGCGCCCTGCCGCCAGGACTGAAGAGGGCCGACGGCGGCGGGCACTGGGTCGGCGAAGCGAGACGGGGCTCCGGCCTCGACCGTGTCCTCGTCCCGACCTGGCTGCCGGTCGCTTACGGGCTGGCGGCGCCGTACGTCGCCGTCGGCGACGGCAGCGTACTCCCTAATCCGCAGACCTGGCACCGCGGGTACCGGGTCTCGTTCACCGACGGGGAAGGCTTGATCATCCTTCACGTGGGCGCAGGCCGGCTTCCCGGTGCGGGGACCTGGGATCGCCTGTCACGCCGTTGGCGCGGGGCGAGACTCTGGCGTCGTGCCTCGGATGACCTCGTCGTGATCGCGGCGCGCCGGCGCGCGGTCCCGGTCGCCGTGGCGGTCGCCGGTGGGTCTGAAGCGACCGCTCACCGTGTGCTGGCCGGTCTGCGGGCCCCTCCGTGAGCCTGATAGAATCGCATCCGTTATGAACACCGCGCCGTCGACAGTCTTTGTGGGCATCACTGGCGCCAGCGGGGCGCCATACGCGCTGCGCCTGCTCGGCGCGTTGGCGGCCGCTGGTCGCCGCCTCTCGCTGTGTATCTCGGACGTCGGCGTGGACGTCGTGCGTCACGAGCTCGATCTGACGGTGACCGGTCGCGAGGAGGTGACGCGCCGCCTGCTTGACGCGGCGCAAGCCGAGGCGCACGTGTATCTTCCCGGCGATCTGGCCGCGCCTCCTTCCAGCGGGTCGGCGGCGCCGGACGCGGCGATCGTCTGCCCGTGCTCCCTGTCGACGGCGGCGGCGATCGCGCTCGGCATGACCGAGACGCTCATCCACAAGGTGGGCATGGTGGCGCTGAAGGAGCGGCGTCCGCTGGTCCTCGTCCCCAGGGAGATGCCGCTCTCTTCGATCCACCTTCGCCGTCTGCTCGAGGCGTCCGAGGCCGGGGCGATGGTCCTGCCCGCGATGCCAGCCTTCTACAACCGCCCGCGATGCCTGGATGATGCCGTCGATCACGTCGTCGGCAAGGTTCTGAGCGCCGTGGGGGTCGCACACGAGCTGTACCCGCCCTGGGGCGGCTGAGGTCTTCGCAGGCAATTGGGGGGCTGCCTGGCGGGGGGCTCCGGAGCGTCCGCTCGGACGGTCGCCCGCGCGGTGCTATACTCGCCCGGCGATGGCCGATGACTTGCTGTCCCGGGTCACGGACCCCTCCGACCTGCACCAGTTCTCAGAGCCCGAGCTGACGCTGCTTGCGGACGAGATCCGCACCCTTGTCCTCGACTGCGTCAGCGCGGTCGGCGGCCACCTCGCCGCGAGCCTGGGCACCGTCGAGCTCACGGTGGCCCTGCACAGCCTGCTGAGGAGCCCGCACGACAAGATCGTCTGGGACGTCGGTCACCAATGCTACGCGCACAAGATCCTCACCGGCCGCCGCGAATGCTTCGGCAACATCCGTCAGTACGGCGGCATCTCCGGCTTTCCGTGTCGGGCCGAGTCCGAGCACGACATCATCGGCACGGGGCACGCCTCGACATCGATCGGCTACGGCCTCGGTCTCGCCGAGGCGGCCCGGCTCGCCGGCGGGGCCGAGGGCACGGTCGTCTGCGTGATCGGCGACGGTGCCCTGACGGGCGGGGTCGCCTTCGAGGCGCTCAACAACATCGGCCATATGCGCACGCCGATCATTGTCGTACTGAACGACAATCAGATGTCGATCCAGCCGAACATCGGCGCCCTACAGCTCTACCTCAACCGGCTGCGTCTCGACCCCACGCTCACCAGGCTCCGCGAGGACATCGAGCGCGGCGTGGCGCGCATCCCCGGGATCGGCGAGCGCGCTTACGCGCTCGGCAGGGACGTCAAGGACTCGATGAAGGCCCTCATCAGCCCCGGCATGCTCTTCGAGGAGCTGGGCTTCGCCTACCTCGGCGTGATCGACGGGCACGACATCAGGGCCGTGCGCGAGGGAGTTCGTCAGGCGGTCGAGACGAGACGGCCCGTCCTCCTGCACGTGAAGACGGTGAAGGGAAAGGGTTACGTGCCCGCGGAGCAACGTCCCGAGAAGTTCCACGGCACCGGCCCGTTTCACCTCGGCAACGGCGACATCAAGGCGGTCGTCGAAGGGATGTCGTACACGGAGGCGTTCGGCGACGCGCTCGTCCGGCTCGCGGAGGGCGACGAGCGCATCGTGGCGATCACGGCGGCCATGACCGAGGGGGCGGGGCTGGGGCGCTTCAAGGAGCGTCTCCCGGGACGCTTCTACGACGTCGGCATCGCCGAAGAGCACGCCGTCGTCTTCGCCGCCGGTCTCGCCCTCGGCGGGCTTCGTCCGGTCGTCGCCATCTACTCGACCTTCTTGCAGCGTGCCTTCGACATGCTGATGCAGGACGTGGGCCTGCAGCGTCTCCCGATCGTGTTCGCCGTCGACCGCGCCGGCCTCGTCGGCGACGACGGGCCTACGCACCACGGCGTCTTCGACCTGTCATATCTGCGCCTTATCCCGAACATGACCGTCATGGCGCCGGCCACCCACGTCGAGCTGCAGCACATGCTTCGCACGGCGCTGACGCTCGACGGGCCGGCGGCGATCCGCTACCCACGAGGCATGGCCAGCGTGTTCGACTGCCCGGCGGAGCTCGAGGTTTTCGACATCGGTCGCGGCGTGGTGCTCGAGGAGGGACGCGACGTCGCCCTCGTCGGTATCGGCACGGGGGTCGGAATCGCTCTGGCAGCGGCCGAGCGGTCGCGCACCGAAGGCCGGAACCCCACGGTCGTCGACGCGCGCTTCGTCAAGCCCCTGGACACAGCGCTGATCGATCGTCTGGCGAGCACGCACGAGCGCCTTGTCACGGTCGAGGAGAACGTGCTCCCCGGCGGGTTCGGGAGCGCCGTCCTCGAGCATGTCGCCGGGCGCGGGGTCGACGTCGTCCGCTTCGGCCTGCCTGACGCCTTTGTGCCGCACGGTGACAGGGAGCGCCTGCTCGCCGACGTGGGTCTCACGGCCGAGGCGGTCGCCGCCGCGACCGCCGGGCGTCCTGTCGGCCTCGTCCACGTCCGGTAGGCCAGGCGCGGTCGTGCCGCGTCGGCGTCTCGACTCCGTCCTCGTGGACCGCGGTCTCATCGCGACGCGCGCTCAGGCGCGTGCCGCCGTGCTCGCCGGCGAGGTGCGGGTCGGCGGGGCCGTCGTCGACAAGCCGGGGGCGCCGGTCGCGGCCGATGCCCACATCACCATCGCGGCGCGGCGACGCTTCGTCTCGCGCGGCGGCGACAAGCTCGATCACGCCTTGAAGGTCCTTGAGGTCCAGCTCGAGGGAGAGGATGTGGTCGACCTCGGGAGCTCGACCGGCGGCTTCGTCGACCGCGCGCTGCAGGGCGGGGCGGCGCGCGTCGCCGCCGTCGACGTCGGCTACGGGCAATTGGACTGGCGTCTTCGCGGCGACGCAAGGGTGACGGTGCTCGAGCGCACGAACGCGCGCGACTTGACGGCCGAACATCTACCGTTTCGGCCGTCGTTCGTCACCGCCGACCTGTCGTTCATCTCCCTGACGGTGGCCCTGGGGCCGG